>JAFZFM010000233.1 GCA_017555865.1 Bacteroidaceae bacterium | reverse complement strand
GCAGAACTCTGTGCCGGGCGTTTTTGCAACTTTTTGCGCGACAAAAAGTTGATATAGAAAGACTTGATTGAGAATACAAGTGAACGATTAAGGTTGAGAGCCAAATCTGCGAGTAAGCGAGTGCAGAGGAAAAATTTATTTTTACTATGCCGAGCGCAAGCAGGTTCAAGCACACGTCAGTGTGATTAAAGAGTAAAGATATTTTTTTCTATTCCCTCCCCTTGGGGAGGTCAGGGTGGGGCTATTAGTTCCCTCTCTTAGGGAGAGGGTTAGGGTGAGGCCTGTGAGGCTGGTGAGGCCTCTTTAGGTTCACTTCATTTGTCCTCCACTTTTGTCTATAACCGTCGCAGTATGGTGGCTGTCTCCAATAACACTTTGCTATTATACTGCAATCAACATTGAACCAATAGCATGCAGGGCTTCTTTAATTTGTTTCACTCTTTCATCGCTTGGCTTCTTTATGCCATATATGTACTTTGCAAGCAAACTCTTGTTTATTCCAATATATCTTGCTACTTCGGAGACGTTGAGTTGTGGAAATTTTTTGAAGATTCTTGCAATTTCATTTGAGCACTCCGGTTCCTCGGTTTTGTAGAAACTGGATATATGAATGTCTTCGTCAAGCTCTTTCCAACGCAGTGCTGTCCCACGCAGTTCAATAGTATACGCTTCACGCGCTGTGCTGTTTGCTTCTTTCAGTGTAGGGAATGCTTCCAGAGGTCTGCTGTATATCTTGTCTTCGCTCGAGAGCATATATATACGCTCGTTTTCGAACCATATATTTTTGATTGTTTCCATATCTCAGTTGTTTAAGAGTGATACTTGTTCCAGACTTCAATAATATCTTCTTTATACATTTCGGTCAATTGGATGGCTCTTTTAATGTCTTTTGCTTTCAGTCCATGGTTGTATACAACCTCAATAACTGGTTCTAATGATATTTTTGCATCATCATCGCCTTTGACCACATGTACGTGTATGGCGTGTGCTCGTCTGCATAAAAAAAGAATCTTAGCCCGAAAAGTTCAAAAATTGTCGGCATATTTTTATCGTTTATTATACTGCAATTATAGGGATAAAATATTATCCCCGCAAGCATTTCCCTGATTATTTTCTTGCAATGACAAAACTTAGTTTTGTTATCGGCGAGTTCATTAGCGGCTGGTCACACGAAGCATGGATGAAAATCATGCCGTGCGGGTCGCTAATAAATGAACGAGCCAATGACATTGCAAATATAAAATGACAGGTGAACTGAAAAATAAAATGAAGTCATCCTCATTTTTATTATGCAATTGTAAAGCAACTTACTGTAACATGTGGACTTTTTGCCATGAGTTTGCTTTTTTCGCTATAAAATAGTAACTTTGTGCGCTATGCCACGTCGTTACTGAACAACGATTGCCGTTGGCTACTTTTTACATACACATTATTAAAATATACGGTTTTGCTTTCAATAGATAACATAAGTGTTGATTTTGGTGGAACTAACCTGTTCCACAACGTAAGCTTTATCATAAACAAGAAGGACAGGATTGCGCTTGTGGGCAAGAACGGTGCGGGCAAGAGTACTCTGCTAAAGATTATTGCCGGCATGCAGGCTCCTACCGAAGGGGCTGTAACTCGCCCCAAGGAGTTCACCATCGGGTACCTGCCACAGGTAATGCACCATGTGGATGGCCGCACGGTATATGAGGAGGCGGAACAGGCTTTTGCACACATACACGAGATGGAGGCAAGGCTGAAACAGCTGAACGATGAACTTGCGGTGCGCGAGGACTACGAGAGCGAGGGTTATCACAAGCTTATTGAGGATTACACTCACCTGAACGAGCAGTACACCATGATGGGTGGCAGCCATTACGAGGCGGAGATTGAGCGTGCGCTACAGGGTCTGGGATTCCGTAGAAGCGATTTTACACGCCCTACAAGTGAGTTCAGCGGTGGATGGCGCATGCGAATTGAACTTGCGAAACTGCTGTTGCAGCACCCCGATGTGTTGCTACTGGACGAACCTACGAACCACCTTGACATTGAGAGCATACAGTGGCTGGAGCAGTTCCTTGCACGCAGTGGAAATGCGGTGCTGCTTGTGAGCCACGACCGTGCTTTCCTGAACGCAGTGACTAACCGCACAATAGAGATTTCGTGTGGCGTGATATATGACTATAAACTGTCGTATGACAAGTTCATGCAGAGCCGTAAGGAGCGCCGTGAGCAACAGTTGCGTGCATACGAGAACCAGCAGAAGGAGATTGCCGACATAAAGGAGTTCATTGAGCGCTTTCGCTACAAGCCTACAAAAGCAGTGCAGGTGCAGAGCCGTATAAAGCAACTTGAGAAGATTGTACCAATTGAGATTGACGAGGAGGATACAAGCCGTCTGCGCCTGAAGTTCGCTCCTGCCACACGAAGCGGAAACTACCCTGTAATATGCGACGGTGTGGAGAAGAGTTTTGGTTCGCACACTGTGTTCAGCGGTGTAAACTTTACCATAAACAGAGGCGAGAAGGTTGCTTTTGTGGGACGCAACGGCGAGGGAAAGACTACGCTTGTGCGCTGTATACTTGGCGAACTTGCCCACGAGGGTGCAATAACAATAGGACACAACGTGCAGACTGCATATTTTGCACAGCACGAGGCGCAGAGCCTTGACGAGAGCCTGACGGTATTCCAGACTATTGACAATGTTGCCACTGGTGACATAAGATTGAGGATACGCGATATTCTGGGTGCGTTCATGTTTGGCGGTGAGGCGTCGGACAAGCCTGTAAAAGTGCTTTCGGGCGGTGAAAGAAGCCGTTTGGCAATGATACGTCTGCTGCTGAGACAGATGAACCTGCTTATACTTGACGAGCCTACAAACCATCTTGACATGCAGTCGAAGGATGTGCTGAAGGATGCGATACGCGATTTTGACGGTACTGTAATCATTGTGAGCCACGACCGCGAGTTCCTCGACGGGCTGGTGACAAAGGTGTATGAGTTTGGCGATGGCAAGGTGCGCGAACACTTGGGTGGCATATATGAATATCTTGCCAAGAAGAATGCAAGCAATATAAACGAGGCTCTGCAACCGGGTAAGACTACTGCGCCTGCTGCAGCTGTGGCCGAGGCAAAGCCTGCCAACGAGAACCGCTTGAGTTACGAGGCTGAAAAGCAGTTGCAGAAGCAGCGCCGCAAGCTTGAACGACTGATTGAGGAGGATGAGAAGGCTGTTAATGAGCTTGAGAGTGCCATTGCTGCGCTTGAGGCGCTGATGAGCACTGCCGAGGGCAGTACACAGGAGAACTTCACCAAGTATGCTGCGCTGAAAAAGCAGCTCGATAGTGCAGTTGAGCAATGGGAAGCACACATGATGGAGCTAGAACAATAGAGTAAAGCTGCGAGTAAGCGAGCGAAAACCAAACTTGTTTGAGTTTTTGCAGCGAGCGTGAGCAGGTTCAAGCACACGCAGTGTGATTAAATAGCAAAGAGTACAACACTTGCAGCAAATGGTCGCACGCTGCACATTCTCCCCTCCGTCGGCAAGCCGACACCTCCCCTCAAAGAGGGCGAGGAGCTGTTTCCAAACCGTAAATCAAACTCTCCCACTTTCTAAGGGGGAGTGCCTGAAAGGCGAAGGGGTTAAAACAGAGAACAGAGCAAAGAGAGCAGAGGAAAAATTTATTTTTACTATGCCGAGCGTGAGCAGGTTCAAGCACACGCAGTGTGATTAAAAAGGAAAGAGGAGGGAGATTAAAACAAAGCAAATACAATTGTAAAGCAAATACATTAAAACAATATAATAACAAAATGAAAAAATTATTCATCTGCACTGCTTTGGCTATTGGCCTGGGGGCGTGCACAACAAAAGAGAGTATGGAATCAAAACTTTTTGCAAACCTTGATACTACTCAGGCACCGGGAACAAATTTCTTCGACTATGCCACAGGCGGTTGGAGCAAGGCTAACCCTATCACCGACGAGTATTCACGCTACGGACAGTTCGACGCTCTGCGTGAGAAGAGTCGCGAACAGCTTAAGGAGCTTGTACTTGAACAGGCTGCCGTAAAAAGCGAACCTGGAAGCAACGCACAGAAGGTGGGCGACCTGTACAACATGGTTATGGACAGCACACTGCGCAACGAGCAGGGTACTGCACCTGTAAAGCCTTTGATGGACGAGATTGCTGCACTAAAGAACCGCGAGGATATTGTAACACTTGTGGCAAAGAACTACCGTGCAGGTATTGGAGGTATGTTCGGCACAGGTATCAGCACCGACATCATGAACAGCAACAACAACCAGCTTGGTCTTTATCAGGGTGGTATATCGTTGCCTGAGAAGGAGTATTACAGCGACAACGACGAGGTGTCGGTAAACATACGCACAAAGTTCCAGGAGTATGTGGTGAACATGTTCAAACTGCATGGTTTCACTGCCGAGGAGGCCGAGAAGAACATGAAGGCGGTTATGGAGATTGAGACACGCCTTGCTGCAAAGCACCTGAGCCGCGTTGAGCGCCGCAACCCAATGAACAGTTATCACAAGATGAGCTATGCCGAGTTCAAGAAGGATGTTCCGGGCTTCGACTGGGATACATTCTACAATGTGCTTGGCATTACTGGTATCGAGGATATAAACCTTGCTCACCCTGCAGCGGTGAAGGAGGCTGTGGCTATCCTTGCCAACGAGCCTATGGAGAAGATTATTGCTTACTTGCAGTGGAGAGTTATACGCTCTACAGCGAATGAGCTTACCGACGCTATCGAGGCCGAAACTTTTGCATTCTATGGTACTGTAATCAGCGGAAAGAAGGTTCAGCAGCCACGCTGGAAACGTGCCCTTGACGCTGTAAACGGTTCGCTGGGCGACATCATTGGACAGCTTTATGTGGCAAAGCACTTTCCACCTGCTGCCAAAGAGCGCATGACTGAGCTTGTGAAGAACCTTCAGGTGGCTCTTGGCGAGCGCATTGACGCTCAGGAGTGGATGAGCGACGAGACAAAGAAGGCTGCTCACGAGAAACTTAACACATTCACTGTGAAGATTGGTTACCCCGACAAGTGGGACGATTACAGCAAACTCACAATTGACCCGACATTGAGCTATGCCGAGAACTGCCGCAACATGTCGGAGTTTGGCTGGCAGAAGCATATTGACGAGAAGTGGGGCAAGCCTGTTGACCGCGAGGAGTGGCACATGACTCCACAGACTGTAAACGCATACTACAACCCAACTACAAACGAGATATGTTTCCCGGCAGGTATTCTGCAGTATCCTTTCTTTGATATGGAGGAGGACGACGCTTTCAACTATGGTGCTATTGGTGTGGTAATAGGTCATGAGATGACACACGGATTCGACGACCAGGGCCGTCAGTTCGACAAGGACGGTAACTTTGCAAACTGGTGGACCGAGGAGGATGCAAACAAGTTCAACGAGCGTACACAGGTTATTGTTGACTTCTTTGACAAGATTGAGGTTCTGCCCGGACTCAACGCAAACGGTAAGCTGACACTTGGCGAGAACATTGCCGACCACGGTGGTTTGATGATCTCTATGCAGGCATTCAAGAATGCGACAAAGGATAATCCTTTGCCTGTTGTGAATGGCTTTACTCCCGAGCAGCGTTTCTACCTCTCTTATTCGGGTGTTTGGGCCGGCCACGTGCGCGACGAGGAGATACGTAACCTCACAAAGAGCGATGTACACTCACTCTCACGCTGGAGAGTAAACGGTACACTACCCCACATCGACGACTGGTACACTGCGTTCGGCATTACCGAGGAGTGTCCTATGTTTGTTCCCGAGGAGGAGCGTTTGAAGATTTGGTAATCTCCAACCCCTCAGTCGCTATGCGACAGCTCCCCTAAAACAGGGGAGCAATATTTACTTTCTGCTAAAGAAAGTAAGTTTTCACCTTTAACCACACTACGTGTGATTGAAACTTGGCTACGCTCGCAGTAAAACATCAAAGCAAGCTTTATGTTTTGCTCGCTTGCACAAGTTTTCACCTTTAACATTTAAGTTTTTACATAAATTATGCCACTGAAAGTTCCGGCAGGGTTGCCTGCACTGCAAAGAGTAATTGACGAGGGATGTGCTGTGGAGGTGTTAGAAGCACCCACAGCGCAGACCCTGCGTATTGCACTGCTGAATATTATGCCAATGAAGGAGACTACCGAAGCCGACTTCATTCGTCTGCTTGCTTCGTCGGAGTTGGAGATTGAGCTTACGTTGCTGAAACTCGACACCCACACGCCAAAACATGCAAGCCCCGAACACATGGAGCGCTACTACACAGCGTTCAGCCAAGTGCGCGACACTCATTTCGATGGACTTATAATAACCGGTGCTCCTATTGAAAAGATTGAGTACGAGGAGGTGACATACTGGCCCGAGCTATGCACGATATTCGACTGGGCAAGGGAGAATGTGACATCGACACTATTCATCTGCTGGGCTGCACAGGCCGGACTGTATCAGAGATTCGGCATACAAAAGAGACTGCTGCCGACAAAGATGTTCGGTGTGTTCCCCCACTCCATAACCAAGCCACAGGAGAAACTGTTCTGCGGCATTGAGGCTACAATATATGTTCCGCACAGCCGCCATACGGGGCTTGACCGCGAGGATATTGTTGCCGAAGGACGCATTGAACTACTGTCGGAGAGTGAGCAGTCGGGGGTGTATATAATGCATGAGCACGGCACACGCGATTTCTTTATAACAGGACACTCGGAGTATGCCTTGTATACCCTTGACGGCGAGTACAAACGCGATGTTGCAAAAGGATTGCCAATTGAGCTACCGCTGAACTACTACCGCGACAATGACCCTGCAAATGAGCCTGTAAACAGCTGGCAACAGACTGCACAGAGACTTTTTGGCAACTGGATGAGATACTATTGCAGGTAAGAGTACAGAGAACAGAGTACAGAGAACAGAGTACAGAAATTTTTATAATTATGGCTGAGACTTATTCAAAAGATTTTACCATCACCTGTTACGAGGCTGATGCGAACCAGAGACTGCGCCCTACAGCCCTGCTGGATATGATGCAGGAGGCGGCAGGAGTTAATGCAACGACATTGGGATTCGGATATGACGAACTCAAGGAGACAAACACTGCATGGGTGCTGTCGCGCATGCATGTGAAGTTCGACCAAATGCCTATGTGGCGCGAGAATGTAACGCTGAAGACATGGCACAAGGGAATATCGAAACTGTTCTATCTGCGCGATTTCATTATGAACGACAAGGATGGCAACAGAATTATAGCAGCTACCACATCGTGGCTTATAATAGATATGAACACACGCCGCCTGGTGCGCAACGCTGCGCTGTCGAACATTACCGATGGTGCCGAAGGACATGCTATTGAGGAGCCTGCCGACAAGGTGGTTCTGCCACTTGACATTGAGCCCGAATATACATACAAGCACAAGGTGAAGTGGTCGGAGATTGACAGCAACGGACATGTGAACAACGTGAAGTATGTTACATGGGCCATTGACTGCGTGGATTATGAGGACAACAGGAGTTTGCCGTTGAAGGAGCTTACTGTAAACTATGATGCCGAGGTTATGCCGGGCGATGAGGTGAAGATGTACCGCGTGCGCCAGGAGACCGAGCAGGGACTTGTCTATTTTATTGTGGGCAGGGTTGGAGACAGACAGAACTTCAGTGTGAAGCTGCTGTTCTAAAAAAATAAATGAGGCCGGGTCAAAAGTGATTTTGATCCGGCTTTGTATTTGTCTCTTTTTTTGCCTTTTTCAGGTATAAAATCCCGGTTTAGCTTTAAAATGTCTCATGCGGCCATATAACAGCCCAAATTCTCTTCTACAAGACCG
>JAFZFM010000232.1 GCA_017555865.1 Bacteroidaceae bacterium | reverse complement strand
CGCGTGCTTCTTTCAATTTAACTTCAGCAACATCCTGCAACTCACCGGCCTTTTCAAGAGCCGCACACGCTGCAGAAAGTTTATCTACATCAATTGCAATACCCTTTTGCGCAAGCATACCGCTCTGCTTTTTTACACCATCTGCAAGTGCATACGCCTTTGAGATAGGGTCAGAATAAATTTTGTTCATAGTTCAATTTTAATGATTAACATAAACCAAGGAGCAACCTAAAGAGCTATAAGTTCCCCCGATTCCACACATAAAATTAATCAAAAAAAAAGCAATTTCACAAAGCACTATATTACTGAGCACTAACGTTGTATACATTTACAAAATATTAAAAACCAACAAATTATCCAAATGTTATTTTTTGTTAAAAACAGATATTGAAAGCATTTACAGCGCTAACATAAATCACTTTATCCACTTTTATAATTAAAAATTCAAAGCAAAGAATTATCTTCGTGCCAATTAATTAAAACATTGTATCATGAAACTACTTGAAGGAAAGACAGCTCTTGTTACAGGAGCTACACGAGGAATAGGACGTGCCATTGCAGTAAAGTTTGCCCAGGCAGGTGCAAATGTAGCATTCACATATCGCCAGATAAACAACAATGCCGAGGAACTGACAAAGGAGATTGAGGCTTTGGGAGTAAAATGCAAGGGCTATGCAGCCGACGCGGCCGACTTTGCAGCAAGCGAAGCTGTTGTCAAGGAGATTATTGCCGACTTCGGACGCATTGATATACTTGTAAACAATGCAGGAATAACCAAAGACGGTCTGTTGCTGCGCATGACCGAGGAGCAGTGGGACTCAGTCATTACAACCAATCTTAAATCGGCATTCAATTTCACACGCGCCGTTGTACCTTTCATGGCAAAGCAGCGTGGCGGCAGCATAATAAACATGTCGTCAGTGGTTGGCGAGAACGGAAATGCCGGACAGTGCAACTATTCGGCTTCAAAGGCTGGACTTATTGGCCTTGCCAAATCGGTAGCAAAGGAGATGGGGCCACGAGGCATACGCGCCAACTGCATTGCACCCGGTTTTATTGTAACCGACATGACAAGTGCAATTCCCGAGGAGATGCGTAACGAATGGGCAAAGAACATCCCAATGCGCCGTGCAGGAAACCCCGATGATGTTGCAGGAGTTGCCCTGTTCCTTGCCAGCGACCTTTCGGCATACGTAAGCGGCCAGGTAATCAACTGTTGCGGAGCCATGAGCTGCTGAGCCTCAAAGCAAAAAAGTTCCAGACTACATAAACCACAAAATAAGAGCAACTATGGAGACAACAGACAACAAACTTCCCGAGAACAACATTCAGGAGCCAAATGAAATGCAGCAGAAATGCCGCTCGCGCCTTACTACTTCAATAGTGGTGGCGATTCTACTGTTCCCCACAGCTATAGCCTCTATAGTAAAATCCTCTATTGGAATAAAGAAAGCCGATGATGGGAATATCGAGGAGGCAGCCAAACTCTATGCTGAGGCCGGAAAATTCATTAAGCTTTCGGTAATACTTGGAATAATAAACTACGTGGTGATTATTCTCTATATAATAATGGAGATTATACTTATTGCAGAATTGACGAATACATACAACAGTTACGACTATTATTATTACTGATAGCGACAATATAGCAGTTGACCCAAAACTGTTTGTCATTTTTCGGGCAAGCCCTCAACAACACGTCTGAGCAAAGCGAAGTATATATAAAGAGAAGAGTGCAAAGATGAAAGAGCAAAGTTATGAAGGATATCCTTCGCGTTGCTCAGGATGAACAGAAATCGCGGAAGAGATTAAAGTTAAAATCATAAGGTTGTCATACTGAACGCAGTGAAGTATCTCTATTCAGTGTGCTCTTGAGATCCATTGACTTTAGCCCCTACGGGCGTCGACCGTTGGTTCGTTCAGGATGACAAGTTTACACAGAAAATGAAACATGGGTCAACACCTATATTATTACCTTACTGATTCTGTATTCATTGAAACAAAAGCAGGATGATCAAAAATGATTTTGGTCACCCTGCTTTTATCATGAGGTTTAATAAAGAAGAGCTATTTATAGGCGTGCGAAGCCTGAAAATCCACATTCATAGGATTAATTTACTGAGCGTAAATGAGCATTTTGGGGCGAGGACAACAACAAAAGAATCTTTTTGGTCATCCTCTGTTATTTTACACCAAGCACTGCAACACAGTTCGGGATTTAATAGTAATTTTGCACAGCAAATGACTAAAAACGAAAAAAAGAAAATGAAATACATCCTGCAATTCATTATAATAATGGCAATATCCCTCATAGGTGAACTGCTCAACAGAGTCATCCCCCTTCCAATTCCGGCAAGCATATACGGTATGGCAATTCTCTTCACAGCCCTATGCACCGGTATCATAAAATTATCTGCAGTCAAGGAGACCGGCAAGTTCCTTATATATATAATGCCCATACTTTTCATCCCATCGGCTGTAGGGTTGCTCGACTCATGGGCGGTAATGCAGAATTTTCTACCGGCAATAATAGTCATTGTCATCATGTCAACAATATTTGTGACCGGTGCAGCCGGACGAATGACACAGTTCATCATAAACCGCAATAAAAAAGAAAAAAGATGAAGAATATAGTAACAAACTCATTTGCATTTGGCATATTGTTGAGTATTGGCACATTCTTTATCGGTTCATATATAAAGAAAAAGTGCAAATTCTTTCTTTTTAATCCACTGCTCATTGCCATCACAATAACCATAGCGACACTCACACTGCTGAATATCGAATACAGCTGTTATCATAAAGGGGCAAAATTCCTGAGCTACCTACTCACCCCGGCAACTGTAGCACTGGCAATCCCGTTGTACGAGCAACTGAAATTGCTGAGAAAGAACCTTACAGCCATATTGATAGGTATTACCTCGGGAGTAATTACAAGTGGAGTATCAATCTTTGCCATGGCACTACTCTTCAGGTTGAGCCATACCGAATATGTCACCCTACTCCCAAAATCCATTACCACGGCCATTGGAATTGGACTTGCAAAAGAGCTTGACGGCTACGTTGCAATAACCGTTGCAACAATTATAATGACCGGGCTGATAGGCAATATTGCAGGAGATCTGATATGCCGTATGTTTGGTATAAGGAACCCCATAGCAAAAGGAATTGCCATAGGTACTGCCACACACGTGATGGGAACAGCAAAGGCAATGGAATTAGGCAAGGTTGAAGGCGCCATGAGCAGCCTTTCGGTAGCTGTGGCAGGCTGTATAACCGTAGTGGTTGCAATCTTCTTCAAAGGGCTTATTTAGGGCATGCTGGCACCATTATTTGCATTTATATGTAAATAACAGAGACATTATTGCACTATTAATGAATTAATCACTATATTAGCAAATGTAAAAACAGACTATTATGATTATAGCAGTAGACTTTGACGGTACAATTGTAGAACACAAGTATCCCGAAATTGGAGAAGAGATACCATTCGCAGTAACGACACTTCGAATGCTTGCTGAGCAGAACCACCAGCTTATACTGTGGACAGTACGCCACGGCAAACTACTCGACGAAGCTGTAGAATGGTGCAGGAATCAGGGCATAGAATTCTATGCAGTAAACAAGAATTACCCCGAGGAGAAGGTTGATAACGAGGGTGGATATTGCAAGATAAATGCAGAACTGTTCATCGATGACCGCAACGTTGGCGGATTACCCAATTGGGGACAGATATATGAAATGATAACCAAAGGAAAGACCTTGCAACAGATATATAACACCCCACTTGAGCCCGAAGAGCCAAAAAAGAAGAAAAAAGGTTGGTTGTGGTAAAAAACGCAAATGTTTTTTCTACTAAAAAGAGTGATTAAAACACCGTAATTTGGGGTATTTCTGCCTTAAGAAGCTGTTTTGTTTAAAAAAAATCACTTTTTTCAAAAAAAAGTTTGCAAATGCTTTGATATATAAAAATTAATTCATACCTTTGCAACGCTTTTGAGAAAGAGACGCGCTGTTAGCTCAGTTGGT
>JAFZFM010000231.1 GCA_017555865.1 Bacteroidaceae bacterium | reverse complement strand
TTTTACTGCAAACGGAAAACTACCGGCAATACAAAATATACTGACACAGCCTTACCCTGCTGTCTACCAGGAGACCATTTTGGCATACTGCTTACCACGCGTACAGCCTCTTTGTCAAGGTAGATGTCACCAGAGCTCTTCATAACCTCAGCACCATCAATAGAACCGTCTGTTCTTACAACGAAACGGATAAGCGCACGACCCTGTGAATTATTGTCGCGTGAGATACGTGGATACTGGATATTCTCCTGAAGATATTTCATAAGAGCCTTCATACCACCGGGGAATTCGGGCTGAACCTCTACCACCTGGAACACTGTCTCCTCTTCTACGACCTCTTCTACTACAAGGTTGGCATTATCAGAAACCTCAATAACGTCACCCATTTCCTCGATTGAAACGAGATCACTCTCCTCTACTTCGGCCTCATCCTCTACAATTTCAAGGATATCGACAATTTTCTTTGCTTCGGGAGGAGGAGGAACCACCTTCTTCTCGGGAATTGTAAAAGGCACCATGATTTCGATAGGAATGTCAAGATTAGACTGCTGTGCAACCTTCTTTTTCTTTTCCTTTGGTTCAAAAGTTGTAAATTCCATCACTGCGAATATGCAAACAAGGACTGATACAAAACCGATCAGAAGCCACAGGAATCTGTGCTGTTCCAAGTTCGCCTTATTGCTCTTCTTGACTTCGAGCAACTCGCTACCTTTAACCTGTTGATTTCTTTCTGTACTCATTATTGTAATTATTATTATTTCTCAAATTGGCATTAGTGCAAACGGAAGCAGCAAGACAAAGCCACTACATTCGCATAACATTGCAAAAATAAACAATATTTTTCAATACACACGACTAAAAAACAATCTTTTTTTTTCTATTTTATAAAAATGTTTCTATCGGAGCTGTATAAAAACTTTTTTTAGCATTATTTTATACTTGAAACGCCACACATAAAATGATTGTCGAGGATGTAAAAACAAAAAAAATGAGTATCTTCGCACAACAATCACTATATGTTGTCCGCAAAACTAAACAAAATATCAAGAACGTGAAACTAAAGAATATCATTTTTTCTCTTTTGCTCACAATCCCCATGCTCACTACAGCCCAAGGAGGAGAGAACGCCTTTAACTTCCTGCGCTTGCCAGGGTCGGCACATGTTGCGGCACTTGGTGGCGAAAACATATCTCTCATTGACGATGACATAACTTTAGCCACACACAACCCGGCACTGCTCATAAATGCAGGCGACAGAACCCTGAACCTTTCATACATGACTTACATGAGCGACAGCAAGGTGGCTGGCGCAGCATTCAACAGAGTGTTTGGGGAACGTTCTGCCGGTGCAATCTCTATAAACTATGTCGATTATGGAGAGTTTGAAGGCTACACCGAGGAGAACATATACACAGGAACATTCACAGCCAAGGATATAAACATATCTGCTATATACAGTTATCTTTTGAGCGAGAACTGGAGCGGTGGTGTATCGGGCAAATTCATATATTCCAAATATGAGACTATGAATGCCATTGCCCTGGGAGTCGATTTGGGAGTAAACTATTATGACCCCGACAAAGGTCTATCAATGTCATTTGTCCTGAAAAACCTTGGCGGGCAGGTGAAAGCCTTTGAGGACAGATATGAGAAAATGCCTTTCGATTGTCAGATAGGCATTACCAAACGGCTGTCGCATGCACCGTTACGAATTTCGGCAACATTTACAAACCTGCACAAATGGAAGAAGGACGATTTTTATAATGCCGATGGCAGCGAAGACAGCTTTGGCAACCTTCTTATGAAACATCTTGTTCTGGGTGCAGACCTTCTCATAGGGGAGAATTTCTATGCTTCAATAGGTTACAACAGCCGCATTGGTGACGAACTCTCAACAAGCGGAAACAAATGGGACGGCATGACACTTGGAGCCGGTCTGCATATTAATAAGGTAAAATTAAATGTATCGTACAGCAAACTGCACGTATCATCATCGTCATTGCTGTTCAATCTTTCATATTCACTTTGATTGTGACATTTTTTTCACTAATTTCACACACCAAAACCAATAATACAAACATACAATGAAAAATATAGTAATTGCAATTGACGGATTCTCTTCTTGTGGAAAAAGTACTATGGCAAAAGCGCTTGCCCGAAACATTGGGTATCTTTACTTTGACAGCGGTGCCATGTACCGTGCAGTTGCGTTGTACTGCATGCAGAACAACATGATTCAGGAGGGCAACATAGACATAAAGGCATTACGTTCAAAAATTAGCGAAATTGAGATAACATTCCAGGCCGACCCGGAAACGAAGAATTCGATCACATTCCTCAACGGAGTGAATGTTGAGCATGAAATTCGTTCACTCGAGGTTTCACGTTTTGTGAGCCAGGTGGCAGCCATTGATTTTGTACGTACCGAAATGGTTGATCGCCAGCGCGAGATGGGCAAAGCAAAAGGCATTGTAATGGACGGACGCGACATTGGCACAACAGTCTTTCCACAGGCCGAAATGAAGGTGTTTGTAACAGCGTCAGCCGAAGTACGTGCTCAGCGCCGTTACGATGAACTTACAGCACGCGGCGACAAGGCAAACTTCCAGGAGATTCTTGAGAACGTACTACAGCGTGACCATATAGACCAGACTCGCGAAGTCAGCCCTCTGAAGAAAGCCGATGACGCTCTGTTGCTCGACAACAGCCACATGACACGCGAAGAGCAGATGGAATGGCTCATTGAAGAATTCAACAAACTGACAAAAGAATGTTAAGAATTGAGATAGACGAACACTCCGGATTCTGTTTTGGAGTGACGACAGCAATAAACAAGGCCGAGGAGGAGTTGCAGAAAAGCGGTACACTATACTGTTTGGGCGATATTGTACACAACAGTATCGAATGTGACAGACTTAAGCGTATGGGACTTGTGACCATTGACCACGAGACATTCGGTAACCTCCATAACGCAAAAGTGTTGCTCCGCGCCCATGGAGAACCACCCGAAACATACGCCACCGCAAAAGCCAACAATTTGGAGCTCATAGATGCCACATGCCCTGTTGTGCTTAAACTGCAACAGCGTATTAAGAAAAAATGGCAGGAGAGCCAAAACGAGGAGCGTCAGATTATAATATATGGCCAATCGGGACATGCCGAAGTTCTTGGACTTGTAGGCCAGACACACGGCGAAGCTATAGTCATTGAATCCCCAGGGCAGCTGGACCGTCTATCCAAAGAGAAGAACACATACATATACTCCCAGACTACCAAGTCACTTGAGGGATACAAACAGATTGTACAGGCCATAAAAGGAATTGTTGCTCCCGACAAGAATGTAGAGTCGTTCAACACCGTTTGCGGCCAGGTAGCCAACCGCATGAACGGGATAGGAGAATTTGCAAAATCGCACCAGCTAATTTTCTTCGTATGCGGGAAAAAGAGTTCAAACGGAAAAATCCTCTACAACGAATGTAAAAAGATTAACCCGAACATTCACCAGATCGAAGGCCCTGAAGACATAGACTTTGCACTTACCGAAAACGTTGAGTCTATTGGTATCTGCGGAGTGACATCCACCCCAAAATGGTTGATGGAAAACTGTAAACAAGCTATTATAAACTACCATAATAATAAATGATATGAAGAACAAGATCCGTTGCGTGGGTATACTCACATCAGGAGGCGATGCCCCGGGAATGAATGCGGCAATTCGTGCCGTAACCCGTGCATGTATATTCCACGGTATCACAGTTAAAGCAATCTACCGCGGTTTCAAAGGTCTTATTACCGGCGAAATAAAGGAGTTCAAGACAGAGAACGTAAGTAATATTATCCAGCGAGGAGGTACAATTCTTAAGACCAGCCGTTGCGAAGAGTTCAAAACCGAAGAGGGTCGCGCCAAAGGATACGAGACCTTGAAAAAAGAAGGTATTGACGCACTTGTAGTTATTGGTGGAGACGGCTCTATCACTGGAGCATACAACCTTGCACGCGAGTACGACATCCCATGTATCGCCCTGCCGGGAACAATCGACAACGACCTTTACGGAACAGACACTACCATTGGTTACGATACAGCACTGAATACAATTATGGAGTGTGTCGACAAAATACGCGACACTGCCTCATCGCACGAGCGTCTTTTCATTGTCGAAGTTATGGGACGTGACGCAGGTTTCCTTGCGCTCAATGGAACCATCGCTACCGGTGCCGAGGCGTGTGTACTTCCCGAAATCGACCCAGAGTTCGAGCGCATAAACCAGTTCATTGCAAACGGTCTGCGCCGCACAAAGAGCAGCAGTATCGTTCTGTTTGCCGAGGGACGTGAAAAGGATTACAACATAATGGAGGTTGCCGAAGGCATGCGCCAACGTTTCCCCGAGCTTGATGTACGCGTATCAATCCTTGGCTATCTGCAGCGTGGAGGAAGCCCTACTGCAAATGACCGAATTCTTGCAAGCCGCCTTGGCGTTGCTGCTATCGATGCACTGCTTGAGGGACAGCGTAACGTAATGATTGGACTCCGCAACAACGAAATCGTATACATTCCGTTCACAAAGGCCATCAAGGATGACAAGCCTATTGATAGAGAGACTGTCCGCGCACAAGAGATTCTTGCGTCATAACGACACAACAAACATAATACCATTAACGGCGAGCAATACTCGCCGTTAATGGTATATAACGCAATCCATCTTTACATCGTGTGATTCAAGTGGAAGATTACCAACCACCTGTTCTGCATAGCAGATACCTATTTTCATAGCCCTGAAACCAGGTTGAGACATATACTTATCGTAAAATCCCTTACCACGTCCCATGCGCGAGCCATCTGCAGTGAAGACTACCCCCGGCACAATCATCAAATCTATATCTTCGGGCTCCAGCGGCACATCCCCAACCGGTTCGCTTATGCCAAAAGAGCCTATTTGCATATTTGAACTGTCATAGACATAGAAACGCATTATATTCCCTTCTACACGTGGTACAGCAACAAGTATGCGGCCCGCAAGTTCATCGGCAAGCCCGGTTATCAGCGGTTCATCGGCAAGTGGGCAGAAAAGCGCGACAACCCTTGCGCCACACACATCCAAATACCTTTTTATATCATTACAAAAGAGCATGCCCCTTTTTTTCTTCTCATCTTGCGACAAAAGGGCAATACGTTGCCTCACCTCCTTACGTAACCTGGATTTATCCATTTGCTCCATCTCTCAAACTGTCAAAATATTCCATTACCTTGGCCGCTGCAGCAAAAGATGTAATCTTGCCTGTCAAAAGCAGCTGTTCATAGTGAGAAAGAACATTATCCATACCGACAGCATTGTAGAACCTCATTTTAAGCTGTTCCTCAAGACTCTCGTACATCCAATACTTGTGCTGGCTATGACGACGCTCTTCGAAACAACCATTAGCCTTCACTTTTTCAATATACTCGTCTACCATCTCCCACACCTCGGCAATTCCAATATCGAAGAAACCGGAATATGTCAGCACCTTTGGACGCATTCCGCTAGCAGGCATTGGAAACAGTTGCAGCGCATTCCTGTAATGCACTGCAGCACGCCTTGCCTCCTCGGCATTATCACCATCGGCCTTGTTTATCACAATACCGTCGGCCATTTCCATTATACCTCGTTTGATACCCTGCAGTTCATCACCGGCACCGGCTATCTGTATTAGCAAAAAGAAATCAACCATTGAATACACAGCCGTCTCGCTCTGCCCTACACCAACAGTCTCAACAAAAACAGTATCGTAACCGGCAGCCTCGCACAGAACTATTGTCTCTCTTGTTTTACGCGCAACACCGCCAAGCGAGCCTGCCGACGCACTGGGACGGATGAAAGCACGTGGGTGAGCAGAGAGGCGCTCCATTCTTGTCTTGTCTCCTAGAATACTTCCTTTGCTCTTTTCGCTGCTTGGGTCCACTGCAAGAACTGCAAGTTTACCGGGACGGTTTGCAAGCAGGTGCATACCAAAGGAGTCTATGGAAGTACTCTTACCCGCACCCGGAACACCCGTTATTCCAACCCTGACCGAATTGCCGGAAAAAGGCAGACACTTCTCCACAACCTCTTGGGCGATTACCTGATGTTCGGGCAACAAACTCTCTACCAATGTTACGGCACGGCTCAGCACAGTAACATCGCCACGGAGTATTCCCTCGACATAGTCATTCACAGACAATACGGCAGCCCTTTTTCGGCGCATGGTACTCAAATATGGATTGACAGTACCCAAAGCCTCAACACCTTCGTTGACTTTTAGTCCTTTATATGCCTTATCATTTTCGGGATGTTCCATAAATTCAGGTTTTTCTTGAGCGAAGATAAGAAATAAGCACAGCATAACCAAACAGAGCCACCTGAATTTAATTCAGATGGCTCTGTTTGGTTATATATAAATCTTAATTTATTTCAATGCAAAACCGCTTGAAATCTGGTCACGTGTAACGTCCATAACCTCACCGCCGGCAAGGTACATCTGTGCATTATTGTCGTCAACAAGTTTCACAAGTTTAGTTGTCTGGTTGTCGTATTCAGCGCTCCAAACACGCTCAGCCTCATCAAACACGAGATTCATTGATGTAACACCGTTTGTAATATTATATCCATTCTCAAGGGCTGTAATTTCAACAGTCTCACCATTGCTGTTCTCAACAACTTTCTTCTCACCCTTCTCAATAACCAGATTCTCACCTGTCCAGAACTCCATTGAGTTGAGAACAACACCGTCAACCATCATTGCAATAGGATATACTGGTACAATATGCAATGCCAGGAAAACTACCTCATTCACCCATTTTGTACTAACAGTTTCATTCCAATCCTTAATATTATTTGTCAACTTGAAAGAACCGATACAAGAAGAAAGAACAATAGCTGCAGAAAGCAACAACGCTGAAAATTTGAAATACTTTTTCATAGCAGTAAACTTTTAAAGTTAATATTAGTATTATAAGTTACCTCAAGCCTTAACAACAATCAATCATCAATGCTTGTGACGGCACAAATATATCAATTTTTCAATAAAAAAAATATTTTGAAAGAGTTTTTTTACCAACAGCACAAAAAAATCTACAAATTTCCACAAGAACATTCCATAGACACAAAAACTGACAAGCACAAAAAAAATCAATAA
>JAFZFM010000230.1 GCA_017555865.1 Bacteroidaceae bacterium | reverse complement strand
TCCTTTGAGATATTCGCCTTCGGGATGATAAATGTTTACCGGGTGGTCGGCGGGTTGTGTCAGCTGGTGCAGAATGCGCACGTTGCGCTTTGCCATCGCAGCTGCTGTAAACACTGCTGTACGGAAGTGTTCTTTGCTTACAACCTGTGAACATGAGAAGGTGAACAGTATTCCTCCCGGCTGTATCTTTTCAATTGCCTTGGCGTTCAGACGTCGGTAGCCGATAAGCGCGTTGCGCAGGCTGTCTCTGTGCTTTGCAAAAGCTGGTGGGTCAAGGATAATGAGGTTGTAGTTGCTTCCCATGCGGTCGAGGTAGTCGAATGCGTCCTCGGCGTATGCTTTGTGTCGCGTTTCGCCGGGGAAGTTGATTTCCACGTTTGCGTTTGTAAGGTCAATGGCCTTTGATGAACTGTCGACAGAGTGTACAATCTCAGCCCCGCCACGCAAGGCGTATATTGAGAAACCTCCAGTGTAGCAGAACATGTTCAGTAGCTTGCGTCCTTTAGCGTATTTCTCGAGTAGCGAGCGGTTTTCGCGCTGGTCGACAAAGAATCCGGTCTTTTGTCCGCGTAGCCAGTCGATATGGAACTTCAGGCCATATTCGGTTGAGATACATTCGGCGTTGCCACCCATGATGTAGCCGTTGTCCTTGTTGATGTCGGCCTTGTAGGGTAGTGTGGTATCCGATTTGTAGTATATGTTCTTTATTCTGTCGCCAAGAATCTCTTTTACGGCATTGGCAATCTCTATGCGGTTCACGTGCATGCCGACACTGTGGGCCTGCATGACAGCGGTGTCGCCGTATATATCGATAATGAGACCTGGAAGGTTGTCGCCTTCGCCGTGAACAAGGCGGTAGGTGTTGTTGTCTTCGCGCGACGAAATGCCGGTTCTTTCGCGCAGGTCGTATGCGGTAGCAATACGCTTGTTCCAGAACTCTTTGTCAATTGGTTCGTCGTTGAAGGTGAGTACGCGCACTGCAATGCTGCCTACCTGCACGTGACCACGTGCAATGAACTTGTTGTCGTTCGTGTAAACGGTTACGACATCGCCCTCCTCGGGTTTGCCGGTTATGCGTTGTATAGCTCCCGAAAATATCCAAGGGTGGAAGCGCTGTAGTGATTCCTCTTTGCCTCGTTTGAGAATTACGGCTTTTTCCATGTTCTTTATATGTTATTTGTTTGTTCCAATTTGTTGTAAATTTCAAGACATGCCCATGCGTCGGTGGCGGCATACAGTTTCTGCTTGTCGGTGAGCACGTCGTTCTCCCAGTTGGTGAGCTGTTGGTTTTTTGAAATCTTTTGACCGAATATTATTGCGAAAATCTTTTGAAGACTTTTCTCTTCTATACCAAATTTATCCACAGTCTTCTGTAAGTCTATGAATCCACCCTCCTTGAACTTGCGGCGTTTGTTCAGCGCCTGGCAGTCGTCGTGTAACGAAATGCCGACTTTTGCAATTTTACTGTTTTCAAGCAATGATACCAGTGAATCGGGCATGTCAACCCTATTCAGGCGAATGAGGAAGCAGGTGTCTGCGGTCGACAGCTGTAACAGTGATACGCTGTACTGCAGGCCTTTGCGGAATGAAGGGCGTGTCTCGGTGTCAATGCCTATGACTCTCTCGGTCGACAGTGCCTGTACGGCCTTGTCAACAGCCTCGGGCGTGTCAATGGTGATGATTCGTCCACCGAATGCCACAATCGGCATTTCGTTTATTTCGCCTTTCTCTATTTTTGGACGGAAATTACTCATCATCCTCTTCGTTGTCTAGGTTTGTGTTGTATCTTATATCGTGTAATGCGCGCAAGGTATTTGTCAGTGTCTGTCCCCAATACTCCTCGAAGTGCTCCTTGCACTCTACAATTGCGTCGTGCATGGTCTCGTTTATGCCAATCTGGAACAGGCATACAAAATTCTTTACATCCTGGTATATGTCGGCAAGGTCTTCTGAAATGCTCTTTGTTACCGGGGTGTCGCTATATTTCATATCACTGACGAATACATCGAGATATGCATCCTTGTCGGCAAGAATATCGAATATTGTCATGCGCAGAACCTCGTAGCTGTCCTCTGTAACAAAATGTTCAAGCGTCTCGTCGGTTATAGGCTCTTCTTCGGGCAACATCTGTGCCTTGATGTAGAGTAGAGGCAATAATTTGAGCAGCGTCTCCACAAAATCCTTGCGTGGTTGCTCGCCCGATTTTTCAAGGTAGGCGCAAAACTCTGCGGCAACGGTCACGAATTCAACACTGTTGCGCGAGAATACAATATCTTCTTTCTCTTTCATTGTGTTTTTGAATATTTCTGCAAAGTTATAAAAAATAGCGGAGTATAGCGGTAAAGGTATTTGTTTTTTTTGTATCTTCGCATTTGTATACCGCATGTGCGCGATTAATTACAGGTATGGCTGCTGTCCAAGTTTATGGCAGTGTTTTTTTATAAGATTATGGCTAAGAAAAATAATATAAAAGATAGCAAGGAAGGTTTTTTCTCAAGAGTAAAGAACTTCTTTCAACGCGTTGCAGACTTTGTTCGCAATCAGAATGTCCGTTTTGTCCTGGGCTTCCTGTTTCTGGTATTTGCAATATTCATGTGTAGTTCGTTCATATCATTCTTTGCAACAGGTGGTGATGACCAGACTGCGCTTGAGGTTGTAAAGGTTGCAACAGCTGGTGAAACTGCAGTAGCCGATGTGCAGGCCGAAGAGGTTGGCAATACATCGGGCAGAAGCGGGGCTGTGCTTGCGAACTATCTTATAAACGAGTGCTTCGGTTGGGCTGCATTGCTCATTGTACCTGTAATTGCCCTGGTGGGGCTGAGACTGATGGGCCTGCGTCGCTTCAAACTGCTCAAATGGGTATATTATGCCTTCTTTGTCATGGTGTGGGCATCTCTCCTTTTTGCCTTGCTGTTTGGTGACAGTTTCGGCAGCAGCTATATATCGCCGGGAGGCAAGCATGGCTTGTTTGTAAAAAATGTGCTTATCGATAGTGTCGGCATTGTTGGAACAGTGCTTCTGTTGATTGTATCAATGTTTGTCTTTATGATAACTGTATCCCGCAAGACCATTGGTTGGCTCAAAAGTGTAATGCCTTTCCTTGCTAAAGAGGAAGAGTTGCAGCTCCAGCCTCAAGTGGTTGCAGCAGAAGATGGTGTTGTTGTAGATGAATTGTCCGAGAATGGTGTTGATGAAAAAGATGATGACGCCGGTTTTGAGCAAGAGGCGGTTGCAGCCGAAAATGAGGTGAAGGTTATTGTGGGTGATGAAGAGGTGAATAATGCCGATAATTCTTTTGATATAGATATTGAAGAGGTTGCCGATGTCGAAGAGTGCGACGAGGTTCTTGATGATGAACTTGCTGCAAGGTTCGACGCTGTCTCAAGGTCGGCCGGCGCTGTTGTTGAGGGTGAAACCGGTTTGTCTATGGAGGTTACCCGTGCCGAGGGGGATGAGGATACAGGTGGTGATATTCTGCGTCCGATAAACCCTAAGGATGAACTCAGTTATTATAATCCTCCTACACTGGACCTGCTCGATGAGTATGAACAGGCTGTGCAGTCTATCGATAAGAACGAGCAGGCTGCCAATGCCAATAAGATTGTCGAGGTGCTCAAGAACTTCGGTATAGCAATCAGTTCTATAAAGGCTACTGTGGGCCCGACAATTACCCTTTATGAGATAACTCCGGCTCCCGGTGTACGAATTCTGAAAATACGTAATCTTGAGGACGATATAGCTATGAACCTTTCGGCATTGTGTGTGCGAATTGTCGCTCCAATTCCCGGTAAGGGTACTGTTGGTATCGAGGTACCAAATACGCATAAGCAGATAGTGCCTATGGCTTCGCTGCTCAACAGCCGCAAGTATAAAGAGACTGATATGGCGCTTCCTCTTGCTCTTGGAAAGACAATCTCTAACGAAGTGTATATGGTTGATATGGCAAAAATGCCTCACTTGCTTGTTGCCGGTGCAACCGGTATGGGTAAATCGGTAGGTTTGAATACAATCATTACATCGTTATTGTATAAAATGCATCCTGCATACCTTAAATTTGTTATGGTCGACCCCAAAATGGTGGAGCTTAGTCTTTACGGTGTGCTTGAGAAACACTTCCTTGCAAAACTCGAGGGTGAAGATGAACCTATCATAACCGATGTACATAAAGTTGTGCGTACTCTCAAGTCTCTTTGTGTAGAGATGGATAACCGCTATAAACTGTTGCAGATGGCGTCGGTTCGTTCTGTCAAGGAATATAACGAACGTTTCTTGAACAAGGAATTGTTGCCAACAAAAGGACATCGTTTTATGCCATACATTGTTGTTGTGATAGACGAGTATGGTGATTTGATGATGACTGCCGGCCGCGATGTTGAGCAACCAATTGCACGTATTGCACAGAAAGCTCGTGCTGTAGGTATCCATATGATTATTGCAACCCAGCGTCCTACAACAAATATCATTACCGGAACAATTAAGGCGAACTTCCCGGCCCGCATGGCGTTCCGTGTGATTTCGGTTGTCGACTCGCGTACAATTCTTGATCGTTCAGGTGCAAATCAGTTGCAGGGACGCGGCGATATGCTGTTCCTTGCAGGTAATGACCCTGTGCGTGTACAGTGTGCGTTGGTGGAGACCAAGGAGGTTGAGCGTGTTTGTGCCCATATTGCCAAGCAACAGGGATATCAGACTGCGTATATATTGCCCGAACCTGATGAGGCTTCCGGCTTTGATGGTGATGGTGGCTCATCGGGGGCTATGCGTGGAGATATATCTTCGGACAGACTTGATCCTTTGTTTGTCGATGCTGCCCGTGCAGTGGTGCTTGCGCAACATGGTTCCACATCGCTTATACAGCGTAAGTTCAATGTCGGTTTCAACCGTGCCGGACGTATAATGGATCAGTTGTGCCAGATGGGAATTGTTGGCGAACAGGAGGGTAGTAAACCGCGTCAGCTGCTGTGTGCCGATGAAGCGGATTTGGAGTTCCGCCTGAAATCTATTTTAAACTGATTGAAAAAATTATTATGAGAAAACTTCTTATATTATTGCTCCCACTCTTTTCTCTTGTAGCGGTTGCTCAGAATGCTGCAGATACATACATTGCCAATGTGCTTTCTGCAATGAAATCGGACGCGGCGCTGCAAATGGATTATTCCTATAAGGTGTATGACGATAATGGTAAGGTTCTTGTTGCCGACAAGGGAATCATGCGTCTTGATGGTAACCGCTATTCACTGCTCATGGATAATATGAAGGTGTGGTGTGATGGTACAACCCAGTGGAGTTATATGAGTGAGATAAATGAAATATATATAACCTCTGCTTTGTCCGACGAGGCTCAGAATCTGTCTCCTCTTTATATGATGGAAAACTATAAGGAGCGTTTTACAGCAAAAATGGTAGAGAATACCCAGTATGTTGATGTCGTTTTTACAGCATTTGATCCCGAATCGGGTGTCGATAAAGTGGAATTGCGCTTTGGTAATAAGGATAAGCGTTTACAGATGATGGTGATATATATGCCTGGTAATGGTCGCACCGAGGTTGTTCTCGATGGATATACTGCACATTGCAAGTTTGTAGCGTCTGTATATGAATGCCCGGTAGGTGATTTTAAAGGTGCCGAGGTTGTAGATATGAGATAATTTAATGCTAAATCAAAGAATAATAATACAATTATGGAAAGAACAAAATGTTTGGTAATAGGCTCGGGCCCTGCTGGTTATACTGCTGCAATTTATGCGTCTCGTGCCAATCTTTCACCCATACTCATCGAGGGTATGCAGCCTGGAGGTCAGTTGACACAGACTACAGTTATTGAGAATTTTCCCGGTTTTCCAAATGGAATCACAGGCCCTGAATTGATGGACAATATGCGTCAACAGGCTGTCAATGTTGGCGCCGATGTCCGTTCGGGCAGTGTTGTGGATGTCGATTTTGAGACTCTTCCATACAAGGTGACCATTGACGATGGCAATGTGATTGAGGCCGATTCTGTCATTATTGCAACAGGTGCTGCTGCAAAGTATCTTGGCTTGTCCGACGAAATCAAGTATCAGGGAATGGGTGTCAGTGCATGTGCTACATGTGATGGCTTCTTCTACCGCAAGAAGGTGGTGGCTGTAGTTGGTGGTGGTGATACCGCTTGCGAGGAGGCCAACTATCTTGCTTCTCTTGCGGCCAAGGTTTATCTTATCGTGCGTAAACCATATTTGCGCGCTTCAAAGGCAATGCAGGACAGAACTCTTGCCAACCCAAAAATTGAGGTACTTTTCGAGCATAATACCGAAGGCCTCTTTGGCGAGGATGGAGTAGAGGGTATTCATCTTGTAAAGCGCAAGGGTGAGCCCGATGAGGCACATTACGACCTTGCAATAGACGGTTTCTTCCTGGCTATAGGCCACAAGCCAAACAGCGATGTGTTCAAGAAGTATCTTAAGACAGATGAAACAGGTTTCTTTGTACCTGCTGACGCTAGTGGTGTGAAGACACTCGTTCCAGGCGTTTTTGTTGCAGGTGATGTTGCTGATCCTCATTACCGTCAGGCAATCAATGCTGCAGCAAGCGGCTGTCGTGCGGCTATGGAGGCCGAAAGATACCTGTCGGCGCTGTAAATTTATATTAAGGAGTGAATATTTTTGGCATAATTGTTTCGCTATGTTGGAAATATTCATTACCTTTGCACCCGATTTAGTCCGTAGGGGTTGAAGAAGTCATGCTCACGAAGAACATGCACCTCGCGGAATTCACAATAAAAGCGATAAATTAAATGTACGCAATTGTTGAGATTAATGGACAGCAGTTCAAGGCAGAGGCTGGTAAGAAGCTGTTCGTGCACCACATCAAGGGTGCTCAGAATGACACAACCGTAGAGTTTGACCGCGTGTTGTTGTTGGACAAAGAAGGTGCTGTAACAGTAGGTGCTCCTACAGTGGAAGGCGCTAAGGTGGTTTGCTATATTGGCAACGTTCGTGAGATGAAGATTGTTCGCAAGTCTAAGGATGGTCAGAACATCATTACAACTCGCACTATCGACCCAACTTTGGTTAAGGGTGACAAGGTGCTTGTTTTCCACAAGCGTCGTCGTAAATGCTACCGCAAGT
>JAFZFM010000229.1 GCA_017555865.1 Bacteroidaceae bacterium | reverse complement strand
GTTTTTTTATTTTTCAAAGGCGCATAGCGGGCTATGTAACTGCGAAAAAGAGAAAAACAGGCAAAAAAGGGCATAAAAAGACAAGCACTTCTTGAGGACAATGTAAATAATATTTTTGAAAGAAATTTAAACAGCTTCTTAAATTGATATAAATATTTATCAAAAAAATAATCAAATGCTTGAGAATATATTAAATGAAATCCCTTACAAAAAAATAACCGTTCCATCAAAAATACAATTATTAGGAGCAGGTGAAAAGGCGCAATATATATATTATGTACATTCGGGGTGTATTCGATTATCATATAATTCTAATGGGAAAGATATTACTTGCCAATTCTTTTTTGAGGGGAATTATGTAATAAGCATAGAGAGTTTTATAAAATCTGCCCCAAGTGAGTATTCTATTGAAAGCGTACTACCATCTGTGCTTTATGTTATTAAAGGAGAGGATATAAAAAAATGGTTACAAAACAATCCCCAACAAATGGATTGCGTTTTAGATATTGCATTTGAAAGAATGATACATTATTCAAAATTGTTTCTTTCAAGAATAAAAGAAAGTCCGCAAGAGCGTTATAACTCATTAGTAAAAGAGCACCCTGAAATAGTAAAACAAATACCCCAACACTATATAGCAACATATCTTGGAATATCACCTGTGTCGTTAAGCAGAATAAGAAGCAGAAAATAATTTCTTTACAAATGTTATCGTCCTTACCATTATGATTGCGCTATATTTGCCATAAAAAAGGCGAAGCAATGAAAATAAACAAATTATTTATCGTAGACTTGCTACTGTTATTACTGTTTATTGCAACAGCAATAAGTGGGTTTGGAATGCATATCACTGGACACAGCGACAACCATATAATATGGCATAATTGGGCTGTAGCACACACTCTTTCTACATTGTTATTTGTTATAACAACAGTTATTCATATTTATTTACATTGGAATTGGTATAAAACTCTATTCTCAAAACCTTTAGGTAAAAAAAGTAAAGTAACTATCATTATAACGATACTATTTGTGCTTTTAACAATATCTGGAATATTAGCGTTTATAATCCCAATAGGTCCGAATTCTCAAATAGGAATAACTCATTATAAGATAGGAATTATCTCTATAATATTTTTTATCGGGCACGTTGTTAAACGACACAATATTTTATTTAAGGGATTATTCAAAAAAAAGTAGAAATTACACGATTGCCATCGGCATAGCCGGTGGCAATCGTTGTATTTATATCAATAAGATAGTTTAGATTATACCAACATAATAGTAATGTCTCAATACATATTAAAACTGTATTGAGACATTACTATTTTAAATCTACTTTATCCTTGATTCTACTTCGCCTGGAGTTGTTGCTGTTCGGCTTTTAAGGCCAATCTCTTTACTATTACCACAAAGCCACCTGTGAGGATAAGGTTGGACAGGATTGTGAGCAGCGAGATTGCCAACATGGGGCCACCCAGTCCGTAACCGATAGAGACAAATATGATGCCGGCACCAACCTCTCCACGGGTGAACATTCCAATACTCAGGGCCAGACGCTCGGTAAGCGAACGGTCTCGGTAAAAAAACAAAGGTACCATTTTTCCAATGTTTGAGAGTGCGGTAACAACCAATACGTGTAAGGCTATTTCGCCCCATGACATGGAGCCTACCTGGGCTATTGTGCAATCACCTGCCATTGATGCAAAATCGACACCTATGAAGAGCGGGGCACTCATTCCCACCAGGAACATGAACACATAGGATATTACCGTTGCTACGCTCTCGTCCATTTTTGTGTGGTTGTGATGGGGTTTCATTACCATTCCAAGGATGAATGCCGGCAAAAGCACCTCTATGTGAATAGCGGCATCAACTCCAAAGATCTTTTTCGAAATGATATATAGCCCTTGGAATGCAAACACTAAGATGGCTGAATAACAGAGGATAGATCCCCATGATTGGTTAAGGTTATAGCGTTTCAGGCGGGTCCAGCCAATGTACAGGCAAAGGAACACGACAAGTACCACTACTCCCAGTTGCCAGCGCAGGCCTATCATGAATACCTGCAGGGGAATCATCAGTAATATTGTATCGAGGTCGTCGAAGATGGCCAGTACACGTGTCTTGTTATATATCCACGATGATTTGAGTCCCGCTGCCGCCAACATAGTGAACAGGATTCCAGCCGAGGTGGGTGCGGCAAAACGGCTGAGCAGAAGGGTCTCTTTCCATGCATTCCAATCGGTGAAATATTCCGACGGTAGAAGCACCATATAGTAGAAACATATCAGCAGCCAGGGTGCTGCGGCTGTTGCCATTGCAATGAAATAGTCAGCGGTGTATGAACGCCATTTACTCTTGTCGAGTTCGAATTCACGGCCTACGTTTATCATGATGAATGCAAGGCAGACATACAGCATGGAGTCAAAGACAGGTTTTGCCTGATTGAATGTAGTATCGCCAAGGATATTCGGCAATGTCTGCGAACATATAAGACCTGAAATAAGGAAAATTGAAAAAAGTACTATCTTCTTCATAGGTAATTATGGGGTTGGCTTGTTAACGTATATTCTTGGGTAGTGATATAGATGTTGACCCCAAAGTGGTTTTATACGCGAATTTGTCATCTCGAACCAACGGTCGACGCCCGAAGGGGCTAAAGTCAACCTTGTGTGAGAGATCCCTCGTCGCTCCGCTCTGTCGGGATGACATCAATCCTTTAGTTATGGGTCAACTGCTATATTGTTACCTATTCTTGTCATTTGTTACTTTACACAAATAAAGTAATACTTTCCCATATATACAAGATATTTCATTAACTATTTGCTTAATTAATAATGCTTAACAGGCCATTACCTTGATATTTTCTGATTCTATTATGCTTATTTGGTCAACTACTACATTCTTAAAAATGAAGTAATCGTTATGTAAGTATCACTGAGAACAACAGTTCACGTCAGCGCATCAGAGAAAAAGCAGTTACGAAATTTCGTAACTGCTTGATTCATTTTCTGCGTAAACAATGCGTAAACAAACTGTTTCAGTTTGCACTTGATATTATATAAATTACACTAATACTAAACAACTATTATAGAGTGTTGGTTAATATCGTTTGTTACAGCATTTGTGACACATATACCGGCTACTCACTCTATTATCTTGATCACTCCAGTGTTTGGCTATTTATCCAACACTTCAGCCAACTTCTCTGACAAAGCCTCACCACGCAAATGGGTAGCAACAATCTTGCCCGTAGAGCAGTCGATGAGGAAGTTCGATGGCACGCCGCGCACACCGTATTGCTCGGTCGCCTCAGTGCTCTCACGTATCACATTCACCCATTTCAAATCTTCCTCCTTGATCACCTTCGTCCATGCATCACGGTCATGGTCAATGGACAGGGCATATATCTCGAAGCCTTTGTTGTGGTATTTCTCGTAAGCAGCCTTCAAGTAGGGAACTTCGTACATGCAAGGACTGCACCATGTAGCCCAGAAGTCCAGCAGGACATAACGGTTCTTCTTGTTTTCCACCACCTCCTTCAAGGCAAGTGCGTTACCAGCCAAGTCCTTCCCCTCAACATTCTTGTAGGGGTTTCCTGGCTGAACACATTGTGCCATCTCTTCGGCACGCTTCTGCGCTTCCATCTCCTCCAGAGTCTCTTTTTGGAGGTCTTCGTATAGTGTAGGATTGGTTTCCGACATGGCATCTATCAGTTCCAGTTTCATCTCTTTAGGCATAGAGGGGTGGAACCGCTCAAACAGGTAAATGCCTAATTCGTTGTCGGCATTCTCCAACACATAGGAGCGGACGAGTGCAAAGACCGACTCCATTGACTCCCTTCGTGTGAGGGAAGTATTATCAGTTATAGACTTTTTCTCACAGAAGAACTGGGTCAGTTTGTCATTGAGGGGTGTACCTGTCGCCGTACGTTCACTACTCTTCGCTTCGTCATAGTCGCCGAGCATGATATGTCCAGGTTCCAAGATAAGTTCTATCAATATTCCTCTACTAGACTCGAAGGATTCCAAGATTCCAATCTTGGCCTGACTGGGTTTCTCCACCTTGCCTTTCATTGTGAATGAATGGTTCTTCACTATCGCCGAGTCCAAGATACCTGGTTCGCCATCAATATAGGTGACCAGGTAGGCTATTCTGCCGTCTTCAAAGTCTGCAGCATGGCCAGTGATTGTAAACTCTGTTTTGCTCGCGCACGCCCCCAGCAGCACCGCCACGGCAATGGCAAGGAATAGTTTGGTTGGTTTCATTGTGGTTGGTTAGTTATTTATGGCAAATTCATGGATAATTTATGTTGAAAAAGAAAGGGTACACAAATTGTCGTGTAATTGACCGTGAAATTATTCCATACTTAGCTTTTCTTGCAAGATTCGTTCCACCTCCTCAGCTGTAGGGTGAACAGCAAGAATGGTGCCGTCGCGGTCAACGAGCACGGTGACACCGCCAGCATTGCTTACACCATATTTGCTCCAGATATTGTTCTCGTCGCGCAGTTCCAAGAGGTTCAGCCATGGGTAGCCATCTTGCGCGAGGGCACGCTCCATATTCTCACGCTTTTCCTCACGGGCCACGCCTACGACTGTGAAGCCACGGTCTTTGTATTTCTCATACACAGGAATCATGCTCTTCGCTGTGCGTCGGCATGGTCCGCACCACGATGCCCATAGGTCGATGAGGGCTATCTTGCCGTCAATCTCCTTGCTCAGCGTGTGCAAGGTTCCGTCAAGGGCGGGAGCGCTGAAGTCAATGTAACGGTTGCCCACCTTGATGCTGCGACTCTCAATCCACTCTTCTATCTGCATGCTCAGCGGATGGTTGGGGAAGAGGGGTTGGTATATTTCTTTGTATAGTTTCGTGTAGAGCAGGTCATCTGTGTCAGAATGAGGCATCCGCACCGCTTGGAACATCAGTAGATACAAGCCTACAATAGAATTGTCATCGCGTATGAAATCTTCCGCACATTTGTTTAGAGTCGTATAGTAGAGTTCATTCAGCTCACCCATTCGCGGGCTGTCCCACTGACCGGTGCTGTTTAGTGAATCTAATTGTTGCAATATAGGCGCAATCCTGCGCATCCGCTCGGCATCAAATTGCTGGAACTTCATATTCATTGGGCCATCACACTCCACCGTAGGCCTTTTGGCTTCTCTTTCGTAATGGTAGAAAGTAACATTGATCGTACCCTCCTCAGCAAAGAATTCACAGAGGAACATATTCCCGAGATTGTGCTCTTCCATTGAGACGAGTTCGTAGGGCATCACCTCATCCACATAGAGGTCGAATGCAAACTTGCCGTCTACCACAGGGATACTGTCGGCATCTGCTACACGAAAGTCGCTACCCGACGGAGCAAGAAGCATCATCGTATAGGTAGAGTCGGGCACAGTGCCTTTAATGCGACAGTGTATCTTGTTGTTCTTGTTTCCGCACGCCCCCAGCAGCACCGCCACGGCAAGGGCAAGGAATAGTTTGGTTGGTTTCATTGTGATTTGTATTTGTTTTGCACTAATTTATTCGTGACAAATTTATGGGCAATTACAGTTTTGGTTGCTTCATCTCTCATTAAAAACATTTAGTTCATATTCATCTTGAGCCAATATGTCATGCCCCCTTCACTATATCCTTTCATTTTATCAAGTATGACTCCTTCGGGAGAGATTATGAAAAACGTAGGATATCCCATCACGTTATATAATGTACTGATGGCATCGTATTCTCGTCCCTTGAGGTCATTGAGATTGTGCCAGCTGATTCCATGTTCAATTGAGGCTTGCTTCCATGTGCTTTTTGCATCAATGCTGATGCTGATCACTTCCAGTTTGTCGGACATTGTATCGGCAATTGTTTTCAGTTCGGGGATACTCAGTTTACAGGGACCACAATGTGCTCCCCAGAAATCGAGCAGAAGGTATTTCCCCTTTAAGTCCTGTAGATAATGCGCATTGCCAAGTGTGTCATATAGGGCAATGTATGGGATGGTGTCGCCTATTTCCAGTGGGGTTGCTTGTTGCAGTAATGCCGTCTTCTTCTCTACACGGCGTTTGGCTCCCTTGCTACCTCTTAACTGGGCAGGTAAATCAAACTCAACAAGTACGTGCTCAGGCATACGGGCAATGCCATACAACTTGCCATTCTTGCCCACTGCTATCTTCTTTACGTGACAGTTGAGGTGTAGCGTTGAGACGTATTCTCCACTATGGTCAAATACCAACACCTTGTTTGAACAAGACTTTGTAAAGTCATTCGCGTCGTATTGGCTCATGAGTGTGTCTACATACAGCAGATATACATAATGCTCATCAGCTGCCAACGATTTCAGCGGACCGGTGGCTTTCTCTCTGTCATACCGTATGGCATCATTGGATATTTTATAATGAGGAGTACGATAAAAGCATTCCCATTGTTTCTGCATGGTACCACCCTGCAATCGGTATGCTGCCATATAGGGCAAGTTCTCAGCGGCATAGAAGAATGTCCTACCACTAGCAGCCATATAACCGTTCAGATCATTGCGCATGGCATACCATGTAAGCGAGTCGCCCACAGGCGAGTCTCCAAAACGGCAAGTTGGCTGTAACAGACTGTTCGATAGTGTGAACAGACTGCCATCACCTTTGAATAGGCACGATACATATTGGTTGGAGTTGGGTAGCAACGTATATCGGGTGTCCTTGGGCATAATCTCTTCCCCAGGTTTAGCTCTTCGATAAGTAGCCTTTAGCCTTTTCTTTGCATTCATGGCACCATCGGAGTCAATGCCAATGACTGTCAGCGACATCTCGTTGATGTCATTAATGCCAAAAGTGTTGCCCGATGCAAATGTAAGCACTGGTTGGCGATATTCATCAACGCCACTTCCTATACCACCGTATGCATGACGGAACTCTAGATTGTCAGCAATAGAATATGTGTGACAGACACCATCTTCGAAGAAAGCTGATACGAGAACCACAAATGAGTCAGCTACGGCAATCTGTACATCATCCATCAACTTGATGTCGTGACTTCTATATTCTAACCAATAAGCATTCTCTTTATATCCACACGCCCCCAGCAGCACCGCCACGGCAAGAAAGAGGAATAGTTTTGTCTTCATTGTATTGGTTGTTACACGAATTTTATTTATGGCTAATTTATGGGCAATTTACGGGAATTTATGTTGAAGGAAAGACCGGAATTAACAGCAAATGTACAATTACTCCCCATCACAAGAACTATCCGTGCTCAAGACCACCTCCTCCAATTGTCTTACCACCTTTTGGGGATTATCAGGCGAAGCCGCATAAGGAACTGCGATATTACCTTCTCTGTCCAATATCAGATAACGCGGTATGGAGAGCATACCTTTTTCATTACCCAACTCCTGATAAATTCCTCTCGTCAATCCCTCATTGGCCAACAAGTGGTGTCCTTTTAGGTTATAGAATGGGATAGTTTTTCGCCAAGTATCTTCATCTTGCGGACGGTCAATGGAGAGATAAAAGTATTCAACATCTAAACTGTCAGTCATCTCCTTCAACGCAGGAATATACTGGAACATGCTTCTGCATGGTCCGCACCATGTAGCCCAAACATCGACATACACGACCTTTCCTTTCAATGATTTTGCCGCATCAGCAACAGATTGTATTGTGGTATCGCAAGGCAAGATTTGATACAACGTCTCGTCCAACTGGCCCTGATGAAAACGAGCGGTCTCATCCATACCCGGTTGCAGCACTGAAAGATAAGGGCTATTTGGATACAGTCTTTTAAACTCCTCGTACAGTTCTATAAACACTTCCGTATGTTTGTTTTGCATGATGTCATTATAGATAAAAGCTGCCCAAACACGTTCAAGCGACTTCCCACCGAACCAGTCCCTACAACGGTCGAACATAAAACGATAAGGGTCCTCCACATTGCTCAAATCACCATCTTCTAACAGAACATACTTCATCGGAGACAACTGGCGGCCTAATTGCATCACTCCACGATAGCTGCGAAAAGCATCATCGTCCCACGATTTATCGGCCATACGCTTAAACTCGGACTTCCATTCGTCATTCATCTCCTTTACTGAATACATGGCAACATAAGCAACTATCTGGCGCGAAATGTAGTCAAGATGTGCCATCTGTTCCTTTACAAAAGCTGATGGGAGATTGGCCGATTGAATCATCTGGGTAGCTTTGTCGTAATGCACGCTATACATACGCGTCAACTCTTCCGGTGTCTTGGCTGTTTCCAACTCATGACGAGTGCGCAATATTGCATTACAATACGCTTGGTATTCGTCCACGGCTTGTAATGAACGGTTGTAGTCAAAATTGCTTCCGGTCAACAGTATCATATCTCGTGATACAGTCAAGGTGTCACAACTTTGGGGAGTGAGATATAACGTGGTGACCTTGTTCAAAGTATTAACAACCAACACCCTTGGCTCTGCCAATTCTATTTGATAAGTAAAATACCCATTGGAATCAGCAGTGCTCTTTTGTCCTAAATCATAAACCGGCAAGTCATCCCTATTAGCATCCCAATAGACTATTTCAGCATTAGGTCCTGTCTTGATTACTAAAGTCGCTGTTCCAGTCTGACAACATCCTGTCAACAAGATGATTGTTGACAATAATAGAAGGTTCGAAGCATTTGTTTTCATTTTGTTTTATTTTGTTCATTGTTTCGTCTATTAGACGCAGAAAAGCCCGAAAGGTTACAGAGGTCGCGATATTACCCTTTTCCAAGATGGGGTTTGAAAAGAGGCTACGAGCAATATCGATGCGACAATTGAGCGCAGTGTCGGGAGTAATGCCTCTAAATGTTACCATGTTCCCAATAACCGTGGCCGAATCAATCTTGCTGGCATTATCAAAATCGGCGAGATAGACGGTCATGTCATTGTAACTCGAATCAGGCAGTTCTCCCGTCAGTGTATAACACCTTTCTTGTTTCGCACACGCCCCCAGCAGCACCGCTACGGCAAGGGCAAGGAATAGTTTAGTTGGTTTCATTGTGGTTATGTATGTTTATTGTTATTACCTAAAGAAGAAAGATTGAAGTAATCGCTATGTCAGTATCACTGAGAACAGCAGTTCACGACCGCGCAGCAGATAATCGTATCGGTAGGTGTTGAGTCCGTTGTAAAGGGTGTAATGGTAGTTTCTCATGTTAAGCAGGTTATTGATATCAAGTCGCAAACGCATTTTCCTCTTTTTGAGGTGATACTCGGCACCGGCATCCATAAGGAGTGAATATCTGTTGTTACCATCGGTAAGTGTTGTGCGTCGCCATTCGGTAGAGCAATGCAAATTGAATATTGCTATTGGCAGGTATGTGAGGCGGAGACGTTGCGAGAAATCGGCATAACTGCTGGTATTATCATAAGTATGCTGCATGGTATGTGAAACAGATGCACGGTATGTAGCATCGAATTGGGTAATAGGGTTACTGCGTACCTCAAAGTAGTATTCGTAGTCGTTACTAGAAATAGTTACAGGATTACCCAAAGAGTGCATAAAGGAATGTGACCATGCATAGTGGCCTCCTACAACAAGGTTGGTTTTTAAGGAGAGAAGGTATTTCGACAGTTTACTGTCAACATGGATATTGTGGCTGGTATTGTCGGTAAGCTGTTCACTAAGTGAAAGATGGGTGCCATCAATATTCTGCCCGCTCATCACATTACTGATGCGCCAGGTATAGCTGATACTACTGTTGAAGCACCAGAACTCCATTGGAGATTGCCACTCATATGCTATACGCGTGCGGCTGGTACGGCTACTGCCAAAGATACCGGATTGGATTTTCCGAGTACGGTAGTCTGTCTGTACGGGTGCGGTTAGAAGCGATAGATAGTCACCGTAGGCATGCCACCAGTCACTACGCACCTCGATATCGGATTTACCATCGGGTACGCAGTGGAGGTAGAGGCTGGCATCTACGAAAGCCTTTCTGAAATTCATCTTGTGCCCCGTAAGTAAGTCCTGGTATTCATTGATGAATAACTTGAAAGGCACATCAAGGTATATTCGTAGCTTACGGTCATCGGTTTGAAAATCGAAGTTGGGTGCCATTGAACACGATATATCCCAACCGTCGATATTGTTTTTAGCATCGGAACCACGCAGTTCAGTGGTGAGGTCATTGACATTCATTGTGAGTGATACGGGCAACCCAATATTTACACCCATAGGCAGGGTGTAGCTGGTATAGAACTTATCATGCATTTTGAATGCTCTGCCATATGCCGTCTGTCGTGCAATGGATGTTTGATCCAGAAGGATGTCAAGTGTACCTTCTGGTGTCTCGGTATATTGCACATCACTATTGAAACGCAACTTCCAGTCACCTACATTATGTACATATGCGAAGGCATTACGCACCCCAAATACATGACGTTGTTGTAGCTGATTGTACAGCCCGACACCCTGAATGGCTATACCCTCGGCATCAGCAAAGCGGCCATAGAACGATAGTTTGTTCTCGAGCAAGCGATGTGCTTTATTGGAACGGTATTCCATATCTGCTGCCAATTTGTGGCTTTTTTGCGCAAAATGCAACTGCTCGTCAGTGACGGCTATACTATCGCCCAAGGGATAGTATGTGTATACCCCGTAGCCGTAGCCTGTATTTTCGTGTGTATAATCTACATTGGCTTTCAACTGATTATCCTCTGATATCTTCTTTAGAATATTGATGCTTGCAGTCTCGTTTCGTCTGTCTTCGTAGCGATATGGCATGAAAGGTGGGCGACTACCCGATAGCAACGGTAGTACGCTTTCTGCACCAGTACTCCAAGAGGTACGGCCAAAATGGCTGTTGAGTTCATCGGCACCCATGCGCCCGTCGTTGGATAGTTTCAACGTGCCAAGCATCTGGAAATCCTTACGGAACAGCATTGCCGTACCGCTGCCACCATACAGCAATGTATGGTCGGCATCCACTCCTGCACGTAGCTCATAGGTTCCGAAGGGTTTTATCTTTGCTTTTTCTGTAAGGCGTATATTTAGGGCAACATTACTGCTGAGCTCGTTCTTGTCAACCTTGTTATGTTGGTGATGTCGAAGAACCTCTACATCGGTAATCTTGTCAATTGGTATGTTTCGTGTAGCAAGATTATAGCGTCCACCCAATAGATCAAGTCCCTCGATGTAGAACTGACTGATGTCGCGTCCCATATAACTGACGGCACCACTTTCACTGACGCTGATGCCTGGTATCCGTTTCAGTCCATCCTCCAGTGTGAGGTCAGAGGCGGTAGCAAACGATCCCATAAAAAAACGTAACGTATCGCCCACCTGCATCACAGGTGTGGGTTTGACTATAACTTCACGCAATGTTTCGCTACCTGGATACATGACAGTTGAGAATGAAGTGGCACCAGGCGAGAGTACATGCAGCTGGTTTTCATGGTTCAATTTGCGGAAACTGATGGTGAGCGCTTGTCGGGCATATTCATTAGGAATGGTAAGGCTGTAGATACCATCCTGTTTGCTGTTACCGAAGGCTACACTTTTGTCATCATCACAAACCTCGACAATTGTCCCTGCCAATGGTTTGCCATCAGCTGCAGTCACCATTCCACTGAGCGTGTATTGGGCCGTTGCAGTAGCAATACCCGAGCATAATGTGATTGTAAGGAATAAAACCCGTAATATGGTACTCATTTCAGTTCAAGCGGTTGAAAGTAGTTGAATGTATAGTTCATTAATGCGCCTGTGATTCCGTCACCTACCATAGTTGTAGGATAAAGCACTCCGTTTATATTGAGGTTTGCGCCATGCTTCTCGTATATGTGCTTGGAATGGACTACAAAACTGGCATTTGAAGAGTCGTGAAAATAGGGTTCATCCATATACCGCTCGTCCAGCTTTATCCTGTTACGGTGTTGTATGAATTTGTCTCGTGTGGCCTTCTTGTCCGAGGCACTTGGGTCATGGACGAGTGGCGTTGATGGCATATTGAAGAGCGCGTAGGCTTCGAACCGGTGTGTGCCGCTGCTGTCCTCGGCCTTTAATACGAGCCCAGGCAATCCACACATTTTCCATGGACCTGCGCTCACTGGTATATCTGGAGCATACCATGCTGTCCACATGCGTCCACCATAATTGAGTGTAGCACGATAACACTCGTAACCCAGTATTGTGATTTTATCCTTATATAGGTGCCATCCATCAGGCGTGTTCTCGTCATACACGTAATAGCATGGATGCACATGCTCACGTATCTGCATCATTCCCTTATCGATTTGCTGGTAAACATAGGTCCAGGCATTGATGCGGGCATCATAGTGATCTACATGCAGGTGATTCATCTCTTCCGGGAAGTAACCATGTCGGTAGGCGTAGGCACGATGATCCCCATACTTGGCTACATGGTCACCAATCTCCAGTATACTCTTTACGGTATCGGTTACAGCCTTTTGTTCGCGGTCGAATGTTGCGATATGGTATTTGTACAATACACACATGCGGCAGGTATCGATGGTCTCTTCAGCCACAGCTATGCCGCAAAAGAAGAAACTGACAAAAATGGATATAAGATGTCTCATTGTAACTCCAATGGTTGATAGTGATACAGGAACTGGAAATCGGGATATTTGATGCCATTGATTAAGACGAAATAGGGTATGTTAAGTCGTTCCCGGTCTTTCTTATCCAAAACAGCAAAAGATGCGTTGTTTTCATCGTTATAATAAGGTTTGACAATCCATTGTGGGTCGGTCTTGATTTTGTTACGGGTCTTGATGAATTTATCGCGCTTTACCTTATTGTAGGTATAGTGGGAATGTGGTCTGATTGATTGTCCGTCTACATTGAAGACGGTGTAGGCACTGAAGGTGTGCGTGCTGCTTTGGTCTTGGGCATGCAGTATAAGACCTGGCAATCCACATAATTTCCATGGGCCTGATGAAACGGGAATTTCTTCAGTATACCATGCAGTCCACTCCCTGCCACCATATGACATGCGGGCACGACGGCAATTGTAACCCAGGATGACGGTATCGCCT
>JAFZFM010000228.1 GCA_017555865.1 Bacteroidaceae bacterium | reverse complement strand
TTAGTAGTAAAGGAAATTATCGGTTAATCTTTAAAGTTTAAGTATTATGGCACATAAGAAAGGTGTTGGTAGTTCAAAGAACGGCCGTGAGTCAGCAAGTCAGAGACTTGGTGTTAAGATCTGGGGTGGCCAGGCTTGCAAAGCCGGTAATATCATCGTACGTCAGCGTGGTACAGTTCACAACCCCGGAGCAAACAGCGGTATGGTTAGTGACCACACTCTGTTTGCTTTGGTTGACGGTATTGTAACATTCAAGCGTGGCAAGAACGACAAGAGCTACGTTTCTGTTACTCCATTTGCAGAGAAAAACTGATAACTTGTTTATCAGACAAATTAAGGCAATCCTTTAAGGGTTGCCTTTTTGTTTTTATATCTGTTTGCTCTGTAAATTCGCTTTTGTTGTTTTGTGTTTGTGATAAATGGGAATTTTTCTTGTATTATTGTGTATGGTAATCTGTCCGATTTTCTAACTTTTTTGCCAAAATGTAACCAATTATATAAAAATAGTTGTAAATTTGTAACTTAACATTGCGAAAAACTGAATGAATAACACTGCCGATGTGGGCTTCATTCATTTGATATACGAAAATTAATAAAAATATAAGATATTATGCTTACAGTAAAAGTTATTGCCCAGGAAACCGAAAAGGTGTTGAAGGGTTTGGAGAAAAAGCATTTCAAGAATGCACAGGAGACAATAGATAAGGTACTAGAACTTGACAAGGAACGTCGTGCAGCACAGCAGGAACTTGATAATGTGCTTGCACAGAACAAGCAGCTTGCTGCAAAAATTGGTCAGTTGATGAAGGCTGGTTCTGCCGACGAGGCAAATGCTGTAAAGGCCGAGGTTGCTACTCTCAAAGACAAAGCAAAAGAGTTGCAGGATAAAATGGACGCTGCTGCCGAGGCATTGCAGCAGGTTCTGTACACAATACCTAACATCCCTTATGACGAAGTACCCGAGGGCGCTGTTGCCGAGGATAATGTAGTTGAGAAGACCGGTGGTATGGAGACAGTTCTTCCCGAGAATGCTCTTCCACACTGGGAACTTGCAAAGAAGTACGACCTTATTGACTTTGACCTTGGTGTTAAGATTACTGGTGCAGGTTTTCCTGTATATAAGGGCAAGGGCGCACAGTTGCAGCGTGCTCTCATCAACTTCTTCCTAGATGAGGCCCGTAAGGCTGGTTACATTGAAATAATGCCTCCTACAGTAGTGAATGCTGCTTCGGGTTATGGTACAGGTCAGCTTCCCGACAAGGAGGGCCAGATGTATCACTGTGGTCTCGATGATCTATACTTGATTCCTACAGCCGAGGTTCCTGTAACAAATATTTACCGCGATGTTATTCTTGAAGAGAAACAACTTCCTGTCAAGAACTGCGCATATACACAGTGCTTCCGTCGTGAGGCTGGTTCATACGGTAAGGACGTGCGTGGCTTGAACCGTCTGCACGAGTTCTCAAAGGTTGAAATTGTGCGTATCGATACTCCAGAACACAGTAAGGAATCTCACAAAGAGATGCTTGAGCATGTAGAAGGTCTATTGCAGAAACTTGAACTCCCATACCGCATTCTTCGTCTTTGTGGCGGTGACATGAGTTTTACAGCAGCTCTTTGCTTCGATTTCGAGGTTTATTCCGAGGCTCAGCAGCGTTGGCTTGAGGTTTCTTCTGTATCAAACTTCGACAACTATCAGGCAAACCGTTTGAAGTGCCGCTATCGTACAGCCGACAAGAAGACCGAACTTTGCCACACACTCAACGGCTCGGCTCTTGCGCTTCCACGTATAGTTGCTGCTCTTCTCGAGAATAACCAGACTCCTGAGGGTATTCGTATTCCAAAGGCTTTGGTTCCTTATTGTGGTTTTGAAATCATTGATTAAATTAAAGTCCACTAAAAAGGTGATAACTGCGTTACACGGTAGGGCGTAAATCCTCATTTACGCTCAGTAAACTCCGGTTTCCGCCCTTACCGCAAGCCTTGTTCTCCCACTTTTTATTGAACTTTAATGTGAGTGTGAAGGTGATAACTGCGTTACGCGGTAAGCTTTTGAATTAAACTGTAAGGGCGAGGTTTACTCGCCCATTACAATAGAAATAAACAAAACAAATATTATGTACAAGATAGTATCGAAAGAGCAGTTCTCGGAAAAGGTATTCCGTCTGCGTGTAGAGGCTCCGCTCATTGCCAAGGCATACAGAGCCGGTAACTTTGTGATAATAAGAGTTGGTGAAAAGGGAGAGCGTATTCCTTTGACCATTGCTCATGCCGACCCTGAAAAGGGTGTAATCACTCTTGTAATCCAGAAGGTTGGTTTGAGTTCTAGCCGTTTGTGCGACCTTAATGAGGGTGATTGTATCACCGATGTTGTAGGTCCTCTTGGTCAGGCAACACACATTGAGAATTTCGGTACTGTTGTATGTGCCGGTGGTGGTGTGGGTGTAGCTCCTATGTTGCCAATTGCGGCTGCGCTAAAAAAGGCAGGTAATCGTGTGATTTCGGTGCTTGCCGGTCGTTCAAAGGATTTGATTATCCTTGAAAAGGAGGTACGCGAGGTCTCGGACGAGGTTATAATCATGACCGATGATGGCTCATATGGTGATAAGGGTCTTGTTACCGAAGGTATTGAACGAGTTATCAAGCGCGAAAAGGTTGACCATTGCGTGGCAATAGGTCCTGCTGTAATGATGAAGTTTGTATGTAAACTCACAAAGCAGTACGAAATCCCAACAGTTGTGTCGTTGAACACCATTATGGTCGACGGTACAGGTATGTGTGGTGCATGTCGTGTTACAGTTGGTGGAAAGACAAAGTTCGTTTGTGTAGATGGTCCGGAATTTGATGGTCATCAGGTAGATTTCGATGGTATGATGCAGCGTCTTGGCTCATTCAGGGCCGAGGAGGCAAAGGAAATTGAGAAACTTGAAAAAGTATACGCTGCATGCGAGGCCAATGAACTTACAAATCGCGATGCAGCTTGGCGTGTGGAACTCCGCAATAAAATGAAACCAAAAGAGCGCACAGCTATCGAGCGCCAGCCAATGCCTGAACTTGAGCCTATGTATCGTGCTACAAGACTGCGCGAAGAGGTGAACACCGGTTTTACCAAGGAGATGGCACTTGTTGAGGCACAGCGTTGTCTCGACTGCCCCAAACCAACCTGTATGGAGGGCTGTCCTGTAAGCATTAACATACCTTCGTTTGTAAAGAATATTGAGCGCGGAGAGTTTATCAAGGCCGCTCAGGTATTGAAGATGACAAGTTCACTGCCTGCAGTGTGTGGCCGTGTATGTCCCCAGGAGAAACAGTGCGAGAGCAAATGTATTCACTTGAAGATGGGTCATAAGGCTGTAGCCATAGGTGGCCTGGAACGCTTTGCTGCCGATTATGCACGCGAGAGCGGTGAAATGCCAGCTCCAAAGGTTGCTGCTTCTAATGGCATAAAAGTTGCTGTTGTGGGTTCAGGTCCTGCCGGTCTTTCATTTGCCGGCGATATGGCAAAACTCGGCTATGCAGTTACCGTTTACGAGGCTCTTCACGAGATTGGCGGTGTGTTGAAATATGGTATCCCCGAATTCCGTTTGCCAAACTCAATAGTAGAACACGAGATTGAGAATTTGCGTGCAATGGGCGTTGAGTTTGTAAAGGACTGCGTTGTTGGTAAGACAATCTCTATCCAGCAATTGCAGGACGATGGTTTCAAGGGTGTTTTTGTAGCTTCGGGTGCAGGCTTGCCTAACTTCATGAATATTCCAGGCGAGAACTCCAACAATATACTTTCGTCAAATGAGTATCTTACCCGTGTGAACCTTATGGATGCTTCTAACCCCGATACTGATACGCCAATTCACATTGGAAAGCGTGTGGCTGTCATTGGTGGTGGTAACACTGCTATGGACTCTGTTCGCACTGCGCTTCGTTTGGGTGCCGAGCGTGCAATGATTATCTATCGCCGCAGTGAGGCTGAAATGCCTGCGCGTCTCGAAGAGGTGAAGCACGCGAAGGAGGAGGGTGTCGAGTTCCTCACATTGCATAATCCTATTGAGTATATTGCCGATGAGAAGGGTTGTGTAAAACAGATTGTCCTGCAAAAGATGGAACTTGGCGAACCCGACGCTTCGGGCCGTCGTTCACCGGTTCCCGTTGAAGGTGCAATTGAGACAATTGACATAGATACAGCAGTTGTAGCTGTTGGTGTATCACCTAATCCGCTTGTACCAACATCTGTCGACGGCCTGGAACTTGGACGAAAGAATACTATTGCAGTAAACGATGACATGCAGTCGTCAATACCATTTATCTATGCCGGTGGCGACATCGTGCGTGGCGGTGCAACCGTTATCCTTGCAATGGGCGACGGCCGTCGTGCAGCTGCTGCAATGCATGAGCATTTGAGCAAGTAAGAACTATTTTGTATAGAATGAAAATCGTTTCCATTCGTTGAGAGTGGAGGCGATTTTTTTTGTTTGTATTTGCATTCTGACTCTCCCACTTTGATGCAACATAGGGCTCTGCAAAGAAACAATCCCTCTTGGGACGAGCGAAGCGGAGGTTAGTGGATTGTCATTTTGAGCGAAGCGAAAAATCTCTCAATTTGCGGAATGAGATACTTCACTTCACTGCGTTATGTTCAGTATGACAAACAGCGGACTGTGTCATTTTGAGCGAAGCGAAAAATCTTTCAATTCGCGTGAGATACTTCACTTCACTGCGTTGAGTTCAGCATGACAATTTGTGCGATGCAATAGCTCCCACTTTGCCGGCTTTCCATTCCCCTCCGGTCTTTGACCACCTCCCCTCGCCGGCGAGGGGAGGAGCTTTTGTTTTTGATTTTTGTTCGTCTTTGCATTGTAGCTCCCACTATTATGCTATTGTCTCCCTGGATTAGGGGGACGAGACAGCTTGCTGTCGGATGGGGGTATAAAAGCAGGGCGGAGCTTTCCTGAAAACAGGGGAGGAGTAATGTTTGAAAATGTTTATTGCATTATTCTTTTTGTACTGTCGGTGAGTATCAGTTCCTTAATTGAGTCGCTGTATTCTTCTTGTCTTTTTGAGAAACGTTTCCAATGGCGCCTGACTTTCTTTACAAATGAAAGTGTCTGCTTCCAGTCCTTGAACTCGCCGTTGCGGCAAAGTGTGTCGGTGTAATATTCGGGAAGGCTTTTGTAAATAAGGAAAGAATCGACATTCCCGTTCCAACGGTATTTGTTCTTGCCGTGTTTGTGGGCAAGGCGCATTGCGTCGTTTATGTGTCCAAAGCCTGCATTGTATGCTGCAAGAACAAAATTCAGGCGTTCATCGGGGTTACTTATGTAACGGTAGTGTTTTTCAAGTGAAGCCAGCAACTCGGCTGCGGCCATAATGTTTGTACGGCTGTCCATGTGCAACGAATCGGGGATTTCCATGCCTCGCATAGTCTTAGGCATCATCTGCATTACTCCGCGTGCTCCTGCCGCCGATATGGCTGTGCTGTCGAATCTCGATTCGGTGAATGCTATGGCTGCAATAAGTGTCCAGTCATACTGCAAGGTGTCGGCAGCCTCTCTGAAATGGTGGTCGAAGTGCGACAGTGGAGTATATTTCGACAAGTATGTGTAATCTGGTTCATTTGTCTCCGGTATTGATGGAGGCTCCTTGTCGAATATAAGCATATTTGCAGCAACAATTGTTGCAAATAGTGCCGAAAACAGTATGGTGTAGCTGAACTTGCGTTTCATTGGCATGCTTACTTCAGAAAGTAACCAATTGTCATCTGCAATGCTTTAATGGCTTTTTTGTTGTGTCCGCCTTGCGGCATAATTATATCGGCAAATTTCTTGGTTGGTTCAATGAACTCCCAGTGCATCTCCTTTACAATGCGTTCATAACGTGATATTACAGTCTCGGGAGTGCGTCCGCGTTCTATGACGTCGCGGCGAATGAGACGTATGAGGCGGTCGTCGGCGTCGGCGTCCACAAAAACCTTCAGGTCCATGAGCTCGCGCAGCTGTGGGTTTACAAGTGCCATAATACCCTCGATTATAATCACATCCTTTGGTTCAACATGTACCACCTCGGGCTGTCGTGTACAGGTGAGGTACGAGTATGTTGGCTGTTCTATGGGCTTTCCCTCGCGCAACATTGTAATCTGCTCCACAAGCAAATCCCAGTCAAAGGCGTCGGGGTGGTCGAAATTGATGAACTGACGTTCCTCTACAGGAACATTGCTGCTGTCCTTATAGTACGAATCCTGCGGAATTACAGCTACCGACCCCTCGGGCAGTGAATTTACAATCTCCTTTACTACTGTGGTTTTACCCGAACCTGTTCCCCCTGCAATACCTATTATATACATGCTTTCTCTGTTTTTGTGTTTATTGTAACAAATATACGCTATTTACTTAAGAAACAAGCGATGTTCACAGGTAAAAAACGTATAATTGACAAATATTGTACAATGTTTCCATTATTATTCAAATTAGAGTTTATGTTTTTCATGTTGTGTATTTTTTGCGATTATAATTGTGAAAAATCAAAGATTTTGTTAAATTTGCAAGGAATTACGCCCATAGGGCGGTAAAAAAGTGATTATTTAACTACTTTAAAGTAAATATAACTATGGTAAATTACAAAGAATTGGGTCTTGTGAACACTAAAGAGATGTTCGCAAAGGCAATGAAGGGCGGTTATGCAATCCCCGCTTTCAACTTCAACAACATGGAGCAGTTGCAGGCTATCATCAGCGCTGCTGTT
>JAFZFM010000227.1 GCA_017555865.1 Bacteroidaceae bacterium | reverse complement strand
GACCATCGGCATGCAGATTGGTGGCTGTAAAGTTGAATATTGATACCTGTGTGCCTTTATGGCATTTATGCGTGGTATCTCCTTTACATGGGATGAATACTCCGTGATTGGTATACATGTAAACCTCGGCTCCCATACGGGCGTACTCTATGAGAAGGCTTATATTGCCAAGCGTATGGTCTTCGCGCTTGCCTGTTGCTCCGATTATTGCAATCCTGTATTTGCCTTGCTCCAAAAGAAATCGCATGGATTTTGTCTGGTCGTTGCTTTCCTGCTCTGCAATTACATGCAGCAGATGGGCATATTTCGTACGGTTGTATGCGCCAATGGAATCTCCGTCACCAACAATGGCATCGGGAACTTTGCCGGTAGCAATGTATTGGTCGGCAGCCCCGTCGCAGCAAACGACAAACGGGGCATTTTCAAGTATATGTAAAGGTTGCACAGCAGTGGGGTATTCTCCACCTGCAAGCAATACGGCGTCAAATGTTTGTTCAAATGCTTTGCTCATCGTTCATCAAACTTTTCCATTTATAGTAGCCAAAGATAGCGATTATGGCGTAAACGGCATATAGTATGGCTGTGAAATATAATTCCTTATATATATATAATGCGCTGCATGCTATGTCGGTTACACACCATATCCACCATTGCTCAAGGTATTTGCGGGCAAGCAACCACATGCCTACAATACTCAAGGCAGTGGTAAAAGAGTCGGCCCATGGAACGCTGCTGTCGGTGTATCTTATAAGAATCCATGCAATCAGTAGCTGTGCTGCAATATAGGCTATGGTGGCTTTTATCCATGCGCTTTTAGGCATGTGGCTTATGGGCAGTTCACCGTTCTTGGCTTTTTTCCCAAAAAAGGTGAACCCGGTTTTCCATACCACCCAACCGTAAAGGGCTATCACCAGGTAATAGATGTTTATGCCAAAGTCGGCATACAAGCCTGCATTATAATATATGAATATGTATATTGCAGGCATTATGATACCGGCAATCCACAGATATATGCTTGCCCTGTACTCCAACCACAGGTAAATTACTCCTGTTATTACTCCTAAAATTTCAAGTAGTTGATTCATACTAATCGTTAAGTTCCTTTGTTGTTGGGCGAACACGTCGGTTCGCCCCTACATTGTTGCGTTTCGTAGGGGCAGACCAATGTGTCTGCCCTATAGTTCAATGCAGATATTCCCTATCGCATTAATCCCTGCCTGGGCTGCGTAGCCTGCATAGTTGTAGCGTTGTCTGTTGCCGTTGATGTCGGTATAATATCCGCTGCCGGCATAGCCGTTGTTCTCATACTCTTCATTGAAGAGGTTGTATATGGTTGCTCCAACAGTAACCTTTTTAACGCCTTTAAGTTTGAACGAGTAGGCCATGCGCAGGTTTGTTACAAAGTAACTGTCCAATGCATGCTCTTCTATTCCATAGTTGCTCATGTATTGTTTCCCTACGTATTGCGATTGTAGTGCGACTTCAAACCCTTTGCGTTCATAGGAGAAACTGTTGTTTGCGATAATTTCGGGTGAGAATGCAATGGGTGTATCATTGTGGTGTATTTCCCATTTCTCGTAAGTGTTGTCATCGTACAGCACCTCGGTGAAATCCTTTATCCTGTTGCGGCTGAATGTTGCGTTTGCGCTCCATCCGAAACCGCAAGGCAACTTCACTGCTGCAGTCAGTTCAATTCCCGCGCGGTAGCTCTCGGGTATATTTGCTGCAAGCGGCTCACCAATCTCGTTAAGCTCGCCGGTGAGCACCAACTGGTCCTTGTAGTCCATGAAGTAGACGTTTGCTCCGGCTGTGAAAAGCCTTCCACAGTAGATGTAACCGGCTTCATAATCAATAAGTCTCTCGGCGGTGGGGTGCTCATCCAGTTTGCCGTCGGTGTAATTGTTGCGTGTAGGCTCCTTGTGTGCCACACCTACCGATGCATAGAGCCTGTTGTTGCTGTCGGGCAAATATGAGATACCCGCCTTTGGGTTGAAGAAGTTGAATTTTTCGTCTATCGCAAGCTGTTGGTGGCTGTCGGTGGCATCGTTCCATTTGTCGTTGTTGCCGTCAATGCGGTAACCGATATGGCGGTACTGTGCATCGGCATATATGTTCAGGCACTCTATTGGCCGGTACTCTGCTTTCAGGTATATGTTGGCATCGTTCTTTGTGCCGTTGTTGCGATAGTATTCGTGGTTGGGCTGCAGTTCGCCGGTGTAGTTCTTTACCCACAGTACATGCCCGAAGTGGTCGCCATAGTAACGGTTTGCTCCACCGCCGGCTGTGGCTGTCAACTTCTCGTTCTTGTATGTCAGGGCAAATACACCACCGCCAAAATGGTTGTCCATAGCCTTCTTGCGTACAAGGTCGCTCTTTTTTACCTCCTCGCCATCGATGAAAAACGTTGGCAATGCATACTCCTTGAACTTGCGCCCGCCCTTGTACTCCTGGTAGTAACCGTCGCCCTTTGTGTAGTGTAGTCCCACGTTAAGGTTAAGGCTCTCGGTGAAACAGTGGTCAATGAGCAACTGGAGGTTTGTCTGTGTGTAGTTGTCGGTCTGGTCATCATAGTAATGGTCGGTGCCGGTGCTGTCGGTGAACATGTATCCGCAACTGTTGTATCGGCGGCCATACAGCTCCATCTCCTCCTTTGTGGCGTAGTTCCATGCATGGTATGTCTGCTCTTGGCCGCCAAAGGCAATGAGGCGCACGCTTGTGCTGTTGCCATAATATGCTCCTTGCAGGTAGAATGAATGCAGTTTAGTGGCGGCACGTGCTATGTAACCGTCGCTGCCTATGCTCGACAGGCGCATGTCGACCGCCCAGTGGTCGTGCAGAATGCCTGTTCCTGCGCCCACTGTAGCCTTGTGGGTGTTGAACGAACCGTATGAACCGCTGATGTTTGCATACGGCTGTGTGTTGAACCTGTCGGTCCTGAGGTTTATGCTTGCTCCGAAAGAGCCTGCACCGTTGGTGGATGTTCCCGCACCGCGTTGAATCTGAATATCCTTGACGGATGAGGCTATGTCGGGCATGTTCACCCAAAAGACGTTGTGGCTCTCGGCATCGTTCACGGGGATGCCGTTAGCTGTCACGTTGATGCGTGTGCCGTCGGTACCGCGTATCCTAAGGCTTGTGTAGCCTATCCCCGCGCCGGCATCGCTTGTTGTCACCACGCTTGGCGTTGTTGCCACAAGGTAGGGAAAGTCTACTCCCGTGTTCATCTTCGACAACTGCTCCCTACCGATGTTGGTGTGTGCAATAGGCGTCAGCTCTGTTGCACGTGTCGCTGTTATCTCCACTTCCTGCAACATTGAATGCAGGCTGTCACTCTCATTTATCTGTGCATTGAGCACAGATGTTGTGGCTGCCATTAAAAGGCAACCAAGCAATGTCCTTTTTTTCATTGCAATTCCAATTTTAGTGGAGTGTGGAAAAAAGAAATCCTCCATACTCCGTTGTTAAACAGAAAATGGGGATTTTTCCTGTATGGTCTATACATAATTGGAATGTATGTACAGACTCTATTCCTACGCCGGCATTACCCGGATCAGGTTCTTGGGTATGATCTCAGCCCATAGTATTAAGGCACCCCGTATTTGAAATCAGCGGCAAAGTTAGTGACAATTTCTTATTTTCCAAATTTATTGATTTTTTTGTGCTT
>JAFZFM010000025.1 GCA_017555865.1 Bacteroidaceae bacterium | reverse complement strand
GGTTACTGTAGTTCAGCCCAAAGTAAATCTGGTTCGAGATGTTGGTCGATACACTCGCTCCCATGTTTAGGGTAAAAGGAGGGTTTACTGTAACATCCAGGTGCAGGGTGTATGTGCTGTCAAGCTCGTTGTACACAGCGTGTGGCAATATGGTTTCTATAATATCACCCGACAGCAGACTGTAGTATCCTTTCTTGCACTCCTCGTAACCAAAACGCTCGTTGTCTTTCTGGAATTCCCTTTTTATGGACTTCTCCTGCTCCTTGCTTACTCCGTGTACAACAACCTTGCCGAATACCAGTTCGGGTACACGTTTCTTGAACTCATTGCGCATGTCGGCAAGTTGTGTGCTGTCTCGGCGCTCTTTTACTTTCTCCTTCACAAGTTCAATCCTGTCTTTTGTGAAATTGTAGCCCAATTGGGTTATATTGTCTATCTTCTGAAAGTCGAGCAGGCTTACATCTTTTATATGCATATTAAGTATGATACCCAGTTCGTCGGGCAGAGTGTAGTCGCTACGGCCCATAATGAGGTTTTCGGCAAGGCTCATGAGGTCGCGCTCATCGGGCAATGCCGGGTTATCGCTCACTACGCTGCCTATTATTATATCGGGGTTGAATTCCTCCTGCATTATGTCGCGTGGAAAGTTGTTGTACAATCCGCCATCGTAGAGCAGTACACTGTCTACTTTTATGGGTTTGAAGAAGAATGGGTAACTCATGGAGGCGCGTACGGCGTCGCCAAGGTTACCTTTGGAGAATACTACCTGCTTTTTGTTGTAGACATCGGAAGCAACGCACCTGAACGGTATCATGAGGTCGTCGAAATCGCCGTGGCATGCGGCCGTGTAGCCCGAGAATATCTCAAGAAAACCGAGATTCATAGGAGTTGTACTGATTAGATTTATTGCCGGTTTCACTACATGAAACGAGTCTTCTGTCTCAAAATGCAGGCTCAGCAGATTGGGTGTTTCCTCCTTTTTCTTGAAGTAGAACGTGTAGTCCTGGTCCATTGTACCTGTGTACCAGCGTTGGAAATCGTCGCTTTTCATCTTCTCAATCATCTCATCGGGTGTGTATCCCATTGAGTACAATGCAGCTACAATTGCTCCCATTGATGTTCCTGCAATGTAGTCTATGGGAATATTGTTCTCCTCAAGCGCCTTTATTACACCTATGTGTGCTAGTCCGCGTGCTCCTCCGCCACTCATGACAACTCCAACCTTCTGCGCTCTGGTTACAGAAGGCAATAGCAACAACAGTAATATGTACAATGTAACTCTCCTCATCGTTCTGCAAAATGTCATATCGCAAATATAAACCTATTTTTAGAATTAATATATCCTTAAAACATTGTTTGGTGTTCTTTTTATCTTTTTTTGATTAAAATAAAGCGTTGAATTGAATTCCATTGCATAATTTCTACCTGCATAATTTGCTAATAGGGCTCTGTGCGCTTATTTTTGCAGTAAAGAATAATGGAATGTCCGGTAGAGATGATATTGATTTTGGAAAGGTAAAGATTGACCGTCTGTTCAGGAAAATCTTTGTTCCTACGTTGCTTGGAATGGTAAGCTGGTCGGCACTGACTGTTGTCGATGGTATTTTTGTAGGGTGGGGAGCCGGCAGCAACGGTATTGCTGCTATCAATATCAGTTTTCCGCTATTCCTTTTTATTACTGGTTTTGCGCTTATGGTGGGCATGGGAGCGTCGGTTGTATCATCTATCCATCTGTCCCAAAATAATGTAAAGGCGGCAAGGTTGAATGTGTCACAGGCTGTATGGTTTGCAACGGCGGTGTCGGTGCTGTTCATTGTTGCTGTAGAACTTTTTTCATATAAGATATCCTACTTGCTTGGTGCGTCGGACACGCTTCTTGAACCTGTAAGGGATTATATGGTCTGGCTTATACCGTCGGGGGTAATGCAGATATGGTCGGTAGTGGGTCTTTTCATTATCAGACTAGATGGCTCGCCAAGGTATGCAACGTGGTGCAATGTAGTTCCTGCGTTGCTAAATATGTTGCTCGACTGGGTGTTCATATTCCCGCTTGGCATGGGTGTCAAAGGTGCAGCTATCGCTTCGTCACTCAGCACCCTTACTGGTGGAATTATGGCGCTCGCCTATCTGTTATTCTATGCCGACAAACTTAGACTGTGCAAAATAAAGATGAGTGTCACAAGCATGAGGTTGACTCTGCGTAATATTATGTATCAGTGCAAAATAGGATTTTCGGCACTCATAGGTGAGGTGACAATGGCACTGCTTCTGATAGTGGGCAACATTGTATTTATGAAATACCTCGGCGATTCCGGAGTTGGAGCTTATGGAGTGGCCTGTTACTATCTGCCGTTTGTCTTTATGTTCGGCAATTCGATAGCACAATCGGCGCAGCCTATCATTAGTTATAATTTTGGACTTGGACGCCACGACAGGGTGCGCGAGACACTATTGCTGTCGTGTCGCACGGCTGTTGTATGCTCACTATTCTCAATAGTTCTGTTTACGCTGTTCCCGGCTCAACTCGTACATCTTTTCGTACCTGCCGATGACCCTGCTGCTCATATTGCCATAGCCGGCTTTCCCTACTTTGCCACCGGCTTCCTGTTCTTTGTTCTGAATCTTGTTGCAATAGGTTACTTGCAGAGTATAAAGAAGAGTACACAAGCTGTGTTATTCTCGCTATTGCGCGGAGTCGTATTTCTGCTGCCCTCCTATTGGCTCTTGCCGCAGTTCTTTGGTGCAGAGGCAATATGGTTTGCATTACCGCTGTCCGAGGTGCTGACTTTCGTTGTAGTGGTTGCTTATGCCGTGGTCGGTAGATGATTAATTTATGATTTGTTTATTAAGCGCCTGCAAATTGTGATTATTGAACTCTCGGATGTTTTTAACATTACTTAATGGTGAGGTTAATATTCTTTTGACACTCTTTATTTATCAAGGTGATTTTCTTGCCATTGTTCCCGAAAAAATTCTTATCTTCGCAAATGATTTCTAAATTGGGAATAATATAAACTATATAAATACATTTATGGCTACAGTAGACGACAAGAAAATTATCTTTTCGATGGTGGGCTTGAGCAAGACCATCAAGCAGACAAACAAACAGGTATTGAAGAATATTTACCTCTCATTCTTCTATGGTGCCAAGATTGGTATCGTGGGTATGAACGGTGCAGGTAAATCTACTTTGATGAAGATTATTGCAGGTCTCGATAATGACTATCAGGGCAATGTGGTTTGGTCACCTGGTTATTCGGTAGGTTACCTGCCTCAGGAACCACACTTGCAAGATGGCAAAACCGTTATGGATTGCGTGAAGGAAGGCGTGCAGGCAACAGTTGATGCTCTTGCCGAGTATGAAGAGATCAATATGAAGTTCGGTTTGCCCGAATATTATGAGGACGCAGACAAAATGAACGACCTTTTTGCCCGTCAGGCCGAGTTGCAGGATATCATTGACGCTACCGACGCATGGAACCTTGAAAGCAAACTCGAGCGCGCTATGGCAGCACTCCGTTGCCCGGCTCCCGATGAACTTGTAGATCATCTTTCTGGTGGTGAGCGTCGTCGTGTGGCTCTTTGCCGTCTTTTGTTGTCAAAACCCGATGTATTGCTCCTTGACGAGCCTACCAACCACCTTGATGCCGAAAGTATTGACTGGCTTGAACAGCACCTGAATCAGTATGAGGGAACTGTAATTGCCGTTACCCACGACCGTTACTTCCTTGACGATGTTGCAGGTTGGATTCTTGAACTTGACCGTGGCGAGGGAATTCCCTGGCAGGGCAACTACTCTTCATGGCTCGATCAGAAGACAAAGCGTATGGAGCAGGAGGAGAAGAGCGCAAGCAAGCGCCGCAAGACTCTTGAACGCGAGCTCGAGTGGGTGCGCATGTCGCCAAAGGCACGTCAGGCAAAGGGTAAAGCACGTCTTAATTCATACGAGCGCATGCTTAACGAGGACCAGAAAGAACGCGAGGAGAAACTCGAGATCTTTATTCCCAACGGTCCACGTCTTGGAAACAAGGTTATTAATGCCGAGAATATAGGCAAGTCTTTCGGTAGCAAGCATCTGTTCAGCAACCTCAACTTCATGTTGCCACCTAACGGCATTGTGGGTGTAATTGGTCCTAACGGTGCCGGTAAGACAACTCTGTTCCGTATGATTATGGGACTTGAAACAGCTGACGAGGGTACATTCGAGGTTGGTGAAACAGTAAAGATTGCATACGTTGACCAGAACCACAAGGATATTGTGGCCGACAAGAGTGTTTACGAAGTAATGAGCCAAGGTAATGAGCTAATGCGTCTTGGTGGTAAGGAAATCAATGTACGTGCATATCTTTCACGCTTTAATTTCTCAGGTGCCGATCAGGAGAAGAAATGTGGTGTACTTTCAGGTGGTGAGCGTAACCGTTTGCACCTTGCCATGGCTCTTAAAGAGGGTGGTAATGTGCTTCTCCTCGACGAGCCTACCAACGATATCGATGTCAATACACTTCGTGCTCTTGAGGAGGGTCTTGAGAACTTCGCGGGTTGTGCTGTAGTAATCAGCCACGATCGTTGGTTCCTCGACCGTATCTGTACCCACATCATCGCTTTCGAGGGTGATGGAAACGTATTCAGTTTCGAAGGTTCATACTCCGACTACGAAGAGAACAAAATGCGTCGTCTTGGTATTGAGGAGCCGAAGAAGGTTAGATATCGCAAACTAATGGAGGACTAAGTCGATGTGTTCAAAAGCGTTATTACTGCGTTACGCAGTATTGTAAAATATCCTCATTTAGGTTTACTAAACTCCGGTATTTTTCAACACTGCAAGCCTTGTACTAACGGCTTTGAACTACATCTTGAATTGTTTGTATTAAAAGGTCACTGACTGTGTTACGCTTATTGTGGCGGCTGGTCGTTTAGGGTTACTAAACTCCCTACCACCACAATTACGCAAGCCTTGCCACCATTCCTTTTATATAACAAATATATGCAATTATTGCGGTAAGTCTTTCTAATG
>JAFZFM010000024.1 GCA_017555865.1 Bacteroidaceae bacterium | reverse complement strand
TTCCGAACGCGATTTGCAGTGGACAACTGTAAGTCCGAATTTCTTTGAGACAATGGCCGATACCCTCTCGGCCTTTTCCCACTTCTTCTCGGGTACCTTAAGCAGATATTCAATCCAGTCGACGTCCTTTACGTAGCCAATACGTTCCAACTGCTTTGGGTAGTAGGGGTGATTGTAGATTGTAGCCATTGTACCAAGGCGGTCAAAACCTTCAACCAACATACCCTCGCGGTCGAGGTCGGTAAAGCCAAGTGGTCCTTGGATCACCTCCATTCCACGCTCTTTAGCCCAGCTTTCGGCTGTGGCAAATAGTGTATCGACAACCTCGTTGTCGTCAATGAAGTCCACCCAACCGAAACGTGCAGCCTTCAATCCCCACTTTTCGTTTGCCTTATGGTTTATGATTGCAGCAATGCGTCCCACAATCTTTCCATCGCGGTATGCAAGAAAGTAGTCGGCCTCACAGAACTCGAATGCTGCGTTGCGGTCCTTACGCAATGTTGTCATCGCGTCTGCAAATAGTTCGGGAACAAAATATTTGTTATTCTTGTAGAGCTCGTTGCCAAAGTTGACGAACTTTTTCAGTTGCTTGTTGTTTTCAACCTTAACTATGTTTACTGGCATTTGTCGCTATTATTTGTAAGTTCGTGTAAATTTACTATTTAATTCCGAAACAAGCAAATCTGGAAACTTTTTGATAGCGTAAATGGGTAAAAGCCACCTTCGTTGGCTGTCAAATGTCTGTATTGAAGCCTTTGAGTTCATTGCGCAAAACTTTTGAGTCGGTTGCGCACAACCCGTCAAGTGCCGACCAGAATGCCTGGCTGTGGTTCATGTGCAGTGTGTGGCAAAGTTCGTGCAGCAGAACATAATCCATAAGTTTTGTCGGTAGCAGAATAAGGTATATGCTAAGGCTTATATTGCCTTTGCTGTTGCAACTGCCCCAGCGTGTGTGTATGTCACGTACAGTGCAGCGGTTGTATCTTAGTCCGTGTGTCTTTGCAAGAGCGTCGAGCCGTGCCGGCAGAACCTTTCTTGCAATCTTCCCGATAGCAGTCCGTATGGCATTCCGTAGCCAATCCTGTCTGCTTGTATAATCTGTACCTGTAGGGCATAGCAATGTTGCTGCAGTACCACTGTATCTCATTATGAAACTGTTGTATTCCCTTTCTTCTATGCCAAAGGAGAAGTTGTCTCCATCTATGCGGAAGTGTGAATCAATACTCTTCCTTGCGCTTTTAGCCTGTCTCTGCTTCAAGGTGCTGCCATGCATTTCCAATGCAGCCTCCACATCTTTCATGGTGGCTCCCGGCGGCAGTGTTATGCGCAGACAACCGGGCACAACGCGCATTATTATGCGGCGTGCCCGGTTATTCATAGCGAGTTCCAATTTACCCCATTCGGGGTGTTCTGTTATGATTTTCTTTGCAGGCATCATGCAATAATGTGTGTTCCCTGACTGCCGTCAATTGAGTCGGCTTTTGTGATGACAACCTCGCTCACGCCATTCTCAATGGCATTGAAAGCATTGTCAATCTTGGGAATCATACCCCCGCTGATTGTTCCGTCGGCAAGCAGTTCGCGGTATGCTGCACGTGTAATGCATGGGATAAGACTGTCGTTGTCTTCGGGGTTACGCATTACTCCCGGTAGCTCAAAACAGTATGTCAGTGTTACATCAAAGAATGCCGACAGGGCCTTTGCTGTTTCTGCAGCCATTGTATCGGCGTTGGTGTTGAGCATATTTCCCTTTCCGTCGTGGGTGAGCGGTGCAATTACAGGAACAACGCCACGGCCTATGAGCCCTGCGAGCATCTCTCCGTTCACGCTCTCCACATCGCCTACAAAACCGTAGTCAATATCGGTTACAGGGCGTTTGTGGGCTTTGATTATGTTGCAGTCGGCGCCGGTAAGTCCCAAAGCATTGATACCTCGTGCCTGCAGCTGTGCCACAATGTTCTTGTTGACAAGACCTCCGTATACCATTGTGACAACCTGCAGTGTCTCTTCGTCGGTAATACGTCTGCCATTCACCATGCGGCTTTCTATACCAAGCCTCTCGGCTATTCGTGTTGCAGAGCGTCCCCCGCCATGAATCAGGACTTTGTGTCCTTCAATGTTTGCAAAGCGGTTCAGCAGGTCTCCCAATGAATTGCTCTCTTCAACAATCTTGCCGCCAACCTTTATGACAGTTATTTTTTCTTTCATGGCTCAATAGTCAAGGTATGTATAACCATAAAGTCCCGAGCGGTAATTTGCAAGGAACTCCTTGCCCTCTTCAAGGCTTATTCGTCCATCCTTTACTGCACTTGTCACCCAGCGTTCGAGTGTACGCACCAACTTGCGTGCGTCGAACTGTACGTAGTCTAGAACATCGGCAATGGTCTCGCCATCTATGATTTTCTCAATGTGGTAGTTCTCGTCGTCAACGCTCACGTGTACGGCATTGGTGTCGCCGAACAGGTTGTGGAGGTCGCCTAGAATCTCCTGATATGCACCCACAAGGAACGCGCCAAGGTAGTACGATTCGTTCGATTTCACCTTGTGTACCTTAAGCGAGTCGGTCTTCATGTTGTAGTTTATGAAGTCTGTAATCTTACCGTCGCTGTCGCATGTCATATCCTGGATTGTACAGTCGCGGTCGGGGCGTTCGTCAAGTCTGTGGATTGGCATGATAGGGAAGAACTGGTCTATACCCCAACTGTCGGGCAGGCTCTGGAAAATCGAGAAGTTGCAGAAGTACTTGTCTGCAAGCAGTTTGGGGAGCTTGCGGAAGTCGTCGGGAACATGCTTCATGTTCTTGGCAATGTTGAGTGTCTCTCGTGTAATGCTCCAGAACATACTTTCAATCTGCGCACGTGTCTTCAGGTCTACGATACCGTGGCTGAACAGGTCGAGTACCTCTTCGCGAATCTGCTGTGCGTCGTGGAATGCCTCAAGCATGTTGCGCTGGTCAAGTTCACACCATATCTTGTAAAGTTCCTTTGCAAGGTCGTGGTCCTCGGCTGCAACCTCCCACTCTTCGTCCATCTGGGGCAGTGCCGCAGTTTCAAGAACCTCGAAAATGAGCACGGCGTGGTGTGCCGATACAGAGCGTCCACTCTCGGTAATGATGTTCGGGTGTGGGATATCGTTCTTGTCGGCAGCGTCTACCATTGTGTATACAGCGTCGTTGACATACTCCTGGATAGAGTAGTTCACACTACTCTCGCTACTCGATGAGCGTGTACCGTCGTAGTCGACGCCAAGGCCACCGCCAATATCGGTAAATTCAATGTTATATCCAAGCTTGCGCAGTTGCACATAGAACTGTGAAGCCTCGCGTAGCGCGGTCTTGATATGGCGAATTCGTGTAACCTGGCTTCCAATGTGGAAGTGAATGAGTTTCAGGCAATCCTTTATAGAGTATTTCTCAAGAATCTCAAGAGCCTCAAGCAACTCGCTTGATGTCAGGCCGAACTTACTTGCGTCACCGCCGCTCTCTTCCCATTTTCCGCTGCCTTCCGAAGCCAGTTTGATACGTATTCCAATATTGGGACGCACACCAAGGCGACGGCCTATCTTTGCAATACGTTTAAGTTCGTTGAGTTTCTCCACTACAAGGAAAATGCGTCGTCCCATCTTCTGTGCAAGCAGGGCGAGTTCAATATAGCTGTCGTCCTTGTAACCGTTGCATATTATGAGTGAGTCGCTGTCGGCATTCATTGCGATAACCGCATGCAACTCGGGCTTTGAACCAGCTTCAAGTCCAATGTTGTACTTCTTGCCATGGCTCATGATCTCTTCAACAACGGGGCGCATCTGGTTTACCTTTATAGGGTATACAATGAAGTTCTCACCCTTGTATTTATACTCCTCGGCGGCAAGTCTGAAACACTCCGATATCTTCTCGATACGGTTGTCAAGAATGTCTGGGAAGCGGATGAGTACGGGCGCTGCAATGTCGCGCAGCGACAATTCGTCCATAAGTTCCTTAAGGTCAACCTTTACATTGCCCTTTTTGGGAGTAACGGCAACATTACCCTTTTCGTTAATGCTGAAGTAGGATGCTCCCCAACCTTTGATGTTGTAGAGTTCCTCAGAATCTTCAATACGCCATTTTCTCATGTCTGTGTTGTTCGATTAGAGGTTTGTAAATTCAATTATATACCCATCTGTCGGCAAAACTCTTCAACCGACTCTTCTATCTGTCTCTTGTCTTCGAGTCTGTCTGCAACAAAGGTGTGTGAGGCCTTGCTGTAGAATTCCACTCTCTTACCCAACTGTTCTGCAATGAAAGCCCTCAATTCGTTGTCGCTCTTGTCCTTTATGAGCGGACGTTTGCTTCTTGCAATACTCAGTCTTATGAACAATCTTTCTACAGGAACATCAAGGAATACAGTTGTTCCCTGGGAGTTCATATATTCTATATTGTCGAAGAAACATGGAGTTCCGCCACCGGTCGATATTATTACATTCTCGAACTCTCCGGTCTCGTGCAGCATTCTACGCTCGATATCGCGGAAACCCTCTTCGCCCTTCTCGGCAAAGATTTCACTTATTGTCTTGTGAAATCTTCCCTCAATGTAGTTGTCAAGGTCAATGAACTGCAAGTCCAGTTTCTTGGCAAGTGCATTGCCTAGCGTGGTCTTGCCTGCGCCCATGTAGCCGATAAGGAATATGCGTGTCATTATTTCTTCTTTGTATAACGTCGTTTTGGCTGTGTCTTTCCACCCTCCTGCTGCTTGTTGATGATTTCCATGCACTCCTCCTCGGTAAGTTCGGCAGGAGTAACGCTCTTGGGTAGTTTATAGTTGCAACCGTTGTAGGCAATGTATGGTCCGAATCGGCCGTTCAGTACCTGCAAGTCGGCATTTGTCTCAAAGGTCTTTATTATGCGCTCCGCCTCGGCCTTGCGCTTTGCCTCTATCAGTTCGATAGTCTCTTCCAGACTCACAGCCAGCGGGTCGTGTGTCTTTGGTAGTGTCACGTATGCTGCGCCATGCTTGATGTATGGACCGAATCGTCCGGCACCAATGGTTACTGTTTCACCGTCATACTCGCCAAGTGTACGTGGCAGGCTGAACAGGTCAAGAGCCTCTTCAAGTGTAATGGTCTCGAGAGTCTGTCCGGGCTTCATTTGTGCAAAACGTGGCTTGTCTTCATCGTTGGCCGAGCCAATCTGTACGATAGGTCCGAATCGGCCAATCTTTACCGATACCGGCTTGCCGCTTGTGGGGTCATTGCCAAGTATACGCTCGCCAACTTTATATTCGTTCTTTGTCTGTACAATCTCCTCAATCTTGGGTTCAAAATCCTTGTAGAACTCTGATATGAGTTCTGCCCAGTTACGTTTGCCGTCGGCTATCTCGTCAAAGTCCTTCTCGACAGTTGCGGTAAAATTGTAGTCCATGATTTCGGGGAAGAAACCGAGCAGGAAGTCGTTTACCACAATACCTATATCTGTCGGCAACAGTTTTGCCTTTTCGGCACCAACAGTCTCCTGCACCTCTTTTGAGGTTATCTTTCCATTCTTGAATGTAAGGATATTGTATGTTCTTGGTGTACCGCTCTTGTTTCCTTTCTCCACATATCCACGCTGCTGTATTGTGCTTATGGTCGGAGCGTATGTAGATGGACGTCCGATACCTAACTCCTCTAGTTTGCGCACCAGACTTGCCTCGGTGTAGCGTGGCGGGTGCTGTGTGAATCTCTGGGTAGCTGTAATCTCCTTTGTTGTCAGCACATTGCCCTTGTGTACGGCAGGGATTGCTGCCAATTCTCCGGTCTGCTCATCGTCGCTGCTCTCGCGGTAAACCTGCAGGAATCCGTCGAATATTGTTACCTCGCCTGTTGCAACAAAACTGTCGCTGTGGCCGCTTATGGAAATATTTACGGTTGTCTTTTCAACAACGGCATCGGCCATCTGCGAAGCAATGGTACGTTTCCAAATGAGCTCGTACAATCTCTTTTCGGGAACAGTTCCCTCAATTGTAGTATTTGTCATGTATGTGGGGCGAATGGCTTCGTGTGCCTCCTGGGCTCCCTTTGAGCTTGTGGCATAGTTGCGGCTTTTCAGATAATTTTCGCCGTATGTTTCGGTTACCACTCCCTTGCATGCGCCAATGCATAGCGACGAGAGGTTTACCGAGTCGGTACGCATGTATGTGATGTGTCCCGATTCGTATAGTCTTTGTGCAACCATCATGGTCTGCGATACTGTGAAACCGAGCTTGCGTGCAGCCTCCTGTTGCAGAGTCGATGTAGTGAACGGTGCGGCTGGGCTTTTCTTGAACGGTTTTGTTATTACATCGCTTATGACGAATGTCGCGTCGTTGCACGATAGCAGGAATGCTTCGGCCTCCTCTTTTGTCTTGAAGCGGCGTGATAGTTCTGTATTCAGCTTGTTCTCCTCGCCTGGCAGTTCAAATACGGCAGTTACGCGGTATCCGCTCTCCGATGTAAACTTGTTGATTTCCCTTTCGCGCTCAACAATCAGTCGCACTGTTACGCTCTGCACGCGTCCTGCCGACAAAGCCGGTTTTACTTTGCGCCATAGAACGGGCGATAACTTGAAACCTACTATTCGGTCAAGTACGCGGCGTGCCTGCTGCGCATATACAAGGTTTGTATCTATTTCACGTGGGTTCTCTATTGCGTTCAGTATCGCATTCTTGGTGATTTCGTGGAATACGATTCTCTTTGTATTCTCGGGCTTGAGTCCCAGAACTGTGAACAAGTGCCAGCTTATGGCCTCTCCCTCGCGGTCCTCATCGGAAGCCAACCATACCATATCGGCTTTCTTTACTTCGCTCTTGAGTGTGCTTACCAGTTTCTCCTTCTCGGCGGGAATCTCATAAACCGGTTCAAAGGTGCTGGTGTCAATGCTGAACTCTTTTTTCTTGAGGTCGCAAATGTGACCGTAACTCGACATTACTTTATAGTCTTTGCCAAGAAATTTTTCAATTGTCTTTGCTTTGGCGGGTGACTCAACTATTACTAAATTCTTCTGCATAAAGATTACCCTGTTTTTCTCTAAAAATGTTTGCTGCGGACTACCGCAATCTCAATTTGCCGACAAAAGTAGGAAAGTTTCCCGTATAAATGAACCAAAAAAATGAAAAAAAATAAAAAGAAACAGACCCCTTTTCCCATAAAATAATATATTATTTTAAAAAGGTAGGATGGAAAAGCTTGAAGGGGTAAAACAAAAGCGGAAAGCAACGCTTTCCGCTTTAACTGCACTTTGTGTGCAAGTTTTCTGTTTCCCGTTTTCAGCTTTTACCTTTCAGCTCTTAGAAGTTCACTGTTGCGCCCAACATACCTCTTATGCCTCTTGTTATGTAGGCAGTGTACTCATAATTGTTGCAGTCGAGCAGGTTCTCTCCCTGAGCATACACACTGAACATGTCGTTTATTCTGTAATTTACCCTTGCGTTCAGGTCGTATCTGTTGCCAATTCTGGTGTCTTTATTGCCGGCAGTGTAGCGTGTTATGCTATAGTTTGCCTTTACAGTCATGTTCTTCATTGGTTCTGCCTCCGCCTCAATTCCGGCATATAGCTGTGGCTTCATCACAAGCAGGTTCTTGTTGTCGCAGTTCCAGAAGTCGTATCTTGCAGTTGCAGCAACTCTGATCCATCCCAGAATGTCATATCCGGCTCTTGTGCCCACATATATATTGTGGGTGTTCTGCTGTATAAGGTCTACATACAGCAATGCCTGTTGGTTGAGTATTGCCGAGTAGAAAGGGGCTTGCAGGACATCGTCCTTTGTGTATGCATATCCGGCGTGGAAGTCCATGGAAAGGTTGCCTACCGATACGCGTGATCCGGCTGTGAAATCTGCAACCTTGTATGTGGGCTTCAGTTGGTGGCTGTATTTGCTTATGAAATTCCAATATGGTGAAACAGCGTCCATCTGCTCGAAACCATTGTTTACGCGTCCGCCTGTTATTGAAGCGTAGAGTGAAACGTTCTTGGCAAAAGCCCCGTCAACCTTGATATTGGGCGCTATGGCAAATGCGGCACCACCGTTTGTTCGAAGGTTTATCTTTGTGCCGAGTCTCAGTTTCCACTCACCGAAGTTGAAATCAAGGAAAGGGTTGATGTCGGCCGACAGGAAGTTGCTGTAGCCATAATCGGCGTTGCGCAGTCTGCTGTTGTACATGTATGTGTCAAAGTTTACCTCGGCACCAATCTTGCGTAGCTCCATATCGTAAATCTCGTATGCGATGTTTCCGCCGAAATTTACTCTGTGCTGTGCAATGTATCTCTCCTGGTTGTCGCTGTAGCCACGTCGGTTTTGTGTATATCCCGCATTGAAACTGTATGAGAAAGGTCCTGTAAGTTTGCCAATACCCGTAGTACTCAAAGTATAGTTCTTGCAGTCCTGCTTGTCGGTGTGGAAATATGCGTCACCGGTCTTCTGGTAATTGAAGACCTTGCCAATGAAATTACCCACAACGTTCAATGTCAGGTACTCGAACTCATGTGTGTAATCAGCGTCAAGCAGTGTACGGTACATGCGTGACTTCCACTCGTGGTACTGTCCCTCTACATTGGTGTTGAACCCGTCAAGCGCAGCCAACATTCTCATTGTTCCGTTGTTGCCTGTGTTCAGTCTATATGCAAGTTTTGCGTCAACGCCGTTGTCGGTGCCATATCCCAGTCGTGCATATCCCGGTGTAGGGCTTTCTTGCTTTGGTAGCAGTTCCTTTATGTTTCTCTCGCTTGTGAAACGGTCAAAGGGAGTAGAGCCCTTTGAGAATTTCAATTCAAGCGGTGTAATCTCTGTGCCGTTCTCAATTGTTGGGGTGAATCCTCTCTTGCTCACCTGAACAATCTCGGGTTTGTAGTCATTTTCAACTTTTACCACAGCTGTTGGGGCTTCGTTCTGTGCATGCGACATTGTGAATGCAAACAGTGAAACCAAAGATAAAATAGCCTTTTTCATTTTATTCTGTTGTTAGTTTTTCAAGTCTTGTATTTATCATCTCGGCAATATCATCGTCTCCGCTATAGTTGTTCTGGAGCGATAGCAGGCTCTGCTTGGCCTCCATTGTCTTTCCTTGAGCCATGTAAAGATCGGACAGCAGGATAAAGCTGCGTGCCATCCAATACAGGTGCGGGGTACTTACCTCAATATAGTCCATAATCTCCTTTTCGCAGTTCTCGTATTCGCCATTGTCGAACATAATCTGTGCAACAAGGTATTTGGCCTCGGCACCCTCTTTGGTGCGTGTATCCTTGGCAAGTCTCTTGAGCCCTGCAACGGCGCTCTCTTTCTCACCTGCTGCAATGTATGCCTTTGCACGTTTGTATGTGGCTTCTCGTTCAAGTTCCGGTGCAATGTTGTTGCTTGCAAGAATCTCGCCGGCATATTTTATGACCTCATTGTTGTTGCCATTGATATAGGCAATTCTCATTATGCATGTACGTGCAACTGTGCGACGCTCCTCGTTGCCGGTCTTGGCAAGCAGCATGCGGTATATCTCCTCGGCTCTTCCGTAGCTCTCGCTGTTGTAGCATATCTCTGCTGCATAGACCATACTCTCCTCGCTGTATTTGTTATCGGGGTATGCAATTACTTGCTCAAAGTGCTTCAGAGCCTCGCTCCATGTCTTTTCGTTGTAGAATATGATACCCAGGTTATAGTGGCTGTCAAGTGTGAAGGCACCGTCGGGGAAGTTCTTCAGGTAGCTCTGGAACTTGGCTCTTGCCTCGGTTGTCTCTCCTCGGTTGTATAGCTTTTCGGCAGCAGTATATGTAAGGGTGTCAATCTCGCTTGTGTTTATCTGCATGCCATTGGTCTTTTCGGCATACTTTACAAAATCGTCAACTTTGCCTGTCTCTACATATATGTTCTTCAGGTCCTGTATGGCGGTCTGTGCCTCTTCGCTGTGCGGATATTTCTCAATTACATACTTGTATGCTTTGATTGCATTCTCTGTATCTTCGTTGTTGTTGTATGCCATGGCTTTCTCTACAGCTGCACGGCGTGCCAGTGAACTTTGCGGGAATTTCTTCAGCAGTTCGTCATAGACGCCAATGGCCTCGGTATACTTCTCTTGTTCCATATAGGCACGTCCCATCTCAAAGTAGGCCTGCTCCGCATATATGCTCTTTGGGTAGTCGTTTATAAGCTTCTTCAACTTGCTCACCTTGGTCGCATAATCCTTTGAGAGTCCCTGAGTAATGGCTGCGCGGTACAGAGAATAGTCGCCGCTTCCCTTGTCGGTCTCTACAGCTTTGCTGTAAAAGCTTTCGGCCTTGGAATAGTTCCTCTGGTAGAAATAGCAGTCGGCAATTCTGTTGTACACATCGGCGCGCAGAGCCTTTTCGCCGGCAGGTATCGCGCCGGTTGCCTTGTTGAAGCTGTACAGAGCGTCCTTGAAGTTTTCCAACTGGAAATACGAATAACCAAGGCTGTAGAAGCATTTGCCCTCTTCCTTGCATGCTCCTGTAGCAATTGCTCCCTTGTAACTGCTTATGGCATTCTTGTACTGCTTCTTTGTATAATAAGCCTCGCCTCTCCAGAACAGAGCGTCGGCATACGTACCTTTGTTATGCTCCTTCAGTTCAATTGAACGGTTCATATATACAATTGTGCTGTCGGGGTTGCCGTTGATGAACTGCTGCACACCAAGGCGATACAGAATATTCTGCTTCGCCTTTAGAATGTCGGCCGACGGACGTTTGATCTTTTCTATCGACTGCAATGCTACATCGTAATTTCGGGTATTCATATATACCTCAACAAGATACTTGCTCACCTGTGTGGCATGCTTGGAACCGGGATATTCGTTAAGGAACAACTCGAACACCTTTACGCTCTCGGCAAAAGGGGAGTAACGTGTCTGGTGTATGCACAGTGCATAGTTGTACATGGCCTCCTCTCTTGTGCGGCTGTCGTGTGTCATGTTCGCAGCGTGTTCAAAAGCCATGCGCGCACCGTTCATATTGTTCTCCTTCAACTGTATTATACCTATGTGCAGGTACGAACTCTGCGCCATTGCGTCGTCGCCGTTGCTGCATTTGTCGAACATCTTCATGGCCTCCTTGCCGTTCCCTGTCTCAAACAGTGAAAGTCCCAATTGGTAGTATGCGATACGTTGTGGGGTAGGGTATCCGTTCACGTATGTCGTGAGTGGCTCTATAGCTTTACTGTAGTTGCCTTTTGTATACTCGGCTGCGCCGGCAATCTGTTGCATTTTTATTCCCTGCGGCTTGTTGCCGTGGTCGGCGATGAAACTGCGCGCAATGGCTGCTGCACGCTCAACCTCTCCTTGCTTCATGTATATGCCTGCAATGTAATATGGCACCTCCATGTAATATTCGTCGCACAACTCAATCTCCTTGAAAAGTTTGTACGCTGCTTCTATATTGTTTCTGTCATATTCCGCAGCAGCAATATGGAATTTTGCATGGTTGCTGTAATCCTTGCTTGTTGCCGACAGTTCACGCAGCATGCTTAATCCTCTTTCGGCTTCTTTGTTCTCCATGAGCGACAGTGCATAGTATAGATTTGCCTTGTCGCGTTCTCCCTCGCCAAGACGCTCGAAGTCGCTCTTCTCGAACCACTCGCATGCAAGTGCAAAGTTCTTGCTGTAGTAGTACGACTCTGCAATGTAGCAGTTTATTATATCTCTCTTTGCGCTTTCGGGGTAGTCGGCAAGATATTGCAGCAGCAATCCACGTCCTTCAAGATGGTTGGTCTTGAATGTAACCATTGCGCGCAACAGTTCAAACTCCTGTCTTGTTGTAGCGTCAAGCTCCTCAACCTTCATCTTGTTTATTATTGTCAGGGCTGTGTTGTATTCCCCTGTCGAGTTCAGACGTTGGCACTCCGCTATCAGTGTCCTATTGTCATCAGTCTGTGCATTTGCGGCAAAACCCATTGCTGCAAGTGTCAATAAAACCAGTTTCCTTTTCATTTTATAGCTCGTTGTTTTCGTACATTTTCTTGAATCTTTCAATACTTCTTGCAATGGACCGCAAACCAAAATCCTTGCTTTGCAGCTCTTCTATCTTTATCCACTGCAGTTTTGCGACATCGTCGTCTGCCGTCATGCGGCTGTAGTCCTCGACCTCGCACATGAAGAACATATCCATTGTGTGCAGTTCCATCCCCGAGTAGATATAGATGTTAGGCAGGGTAAACAGGTATCTTGTCTCCTTTACCACTAGCCCCGTCTCTTCCAGGATTTCCCTTGCCACTCCCTCTTCGGCTGTCTCGTAGCTGTCGCAGAAACCGCCCGGCAGGTCAAGAGTGCCTTTAGCCGGCTCCTTTGAGCGTGTTGCAACCAGAATCTCTCCCTTGTCGTTGGTAATTATTCCCACCGTAGCCGCCAAAGGGTTAAAGTAGTAGATGAAACCGCAGTTGGAGCAACGTTTCGATTTGTGGTCGTTGATTCCGAAATCGGTGCTGCCACATTTGGGGCAGAACCTGAATATGTCCAAAGGATGTTGCATGTATATATCTTCTCTCTTTTTTTAAAAAAAATCGCAGAATTTGCAATTATCTTAGAATTAAACGGCTATTCGGGTTGCATGGAAATTGGGTAACGAGATGGCAACCGTTCTTATTTCAGAGTTCTTTATTGTTTTGCATCAATGACATAACTCTTGGTACGCAAAGGTACAACTTTTTTATGAACGAGCAAAAAGGTGGTGAATTTTTCATTGTTCAGGGTAATATTTGAATTTGGTCTATCATAAATCTGCGATATATGAGTTTCCCGATTCCGTCATTCGCCCCTTTCCTTTGCT
>JAFZFM010000226.1 GCA_017555865.1 Bacteroidaceae bacterium | reverse complement strand
TGAAGCACTATCTTCTCAATGGAGAACCGGCCGTTCCATTCACTTTTGGCGAGTGTATGGATATTCTTCGCACGCAGGTGCGCGACAGTGTGGAGCGTTTGGGCGAGCGTCCCGGCATTTTGCACGTGCGCCGTCATCTTGCTGCAACTCCATTGCTCAAGGGACTGAATGATTTCCGCCCTCTGCGCATTGAAATGCTCCGCTGCGAGAAGGTTGATGAACTAATGAAGATACTCGACCGTATTGTTGAGATATACGGTTAAGGATACTACTTGCAAAAGTAAACCCATATAAAAGAAGGAAGCAAATCCCGCGGGATTTGCTTCCTTTGTGTTATTTTGTAGCCTTCAGGTAATTGATTACCGGGTTGGCATACATCTCAAGTATCTTGGTGCGGCAGAAATCGTCGTCGCGGTTTGGCAACTCTACCATAGATATGCGCTGCTGCAGGTAACCGTCGAGCTTCGCTTTATCTTCGGCAGTATACTTGTCGGCAAAACGTGTGTCGCCGGTCAGCAACTCGTAATAGTAGTAGTTGACAGGCCAGAACTTGTAGTTGCTGTGGATGTGCTTGTCGATAATGCGTGCCACGGCTGCTGTCTTCTCGTTCTTGCCCAATGAACGGTCAATTGCGTCAATCTCGTCGTTAATACAGTCGGCAATATGATAGTGAATACCGCCTTTGTAACCGAACATACCAACCTTCATGTTCTCGAGGTCGTCGGCAGGAGACTTCTTGTGCTCGGGGTTGTCGCGTTTCTGCTGGAACTCCTTGGCCTTGAGATAGTCGCATGGGTCGAACTCGTATGATATGGTTGTCGGTGCTATGTTGAGCACCTTGAGTGCGTCAATTATGTCCTCCTTGCTGTACATTGAGAGCATTTTGATAAGGCCTTCCTGTGTGCGGTCGTTGCTGTCCTTGGCACGTCCCTCGCGCTGTGCAAGCCATATTGGCTGCTGGCGTTCTGTAATGGTGTAGTGCATGTACGAAGAGAGGGTCTTTGACGCTGCAAGCATTTCGCGTATGCCTGGAGCACGCTTTACTATGAAACTGCGGTTCACGCGTACCAGCTTCTTTATCCATGGACGTATGAGAAGATTGTCGCCTATGGCAATTTCCACGGTGTTGCCTACTGTTTCAATAAAGACAATGCAAAGGAATGCCGAGTCCATGATAATGTCGCGGTGGTTCGATATGCACAGAGACTTTACCATGTTTTCCTTGTTCTCGACACTTACTGTAAGTCCGCTTGAGAGTTTCTTTATTACACCCTGCAGGAATGGGTATACCAATGCTTTCTGGAACTCTACATTATCCTTTGAAGCGCGCATTTGACCTGCGATGTATTCAAAAGGAATATCCTTGAAGGCTTGTTCCATTACTGCCTTGAACTCGGGGTCGGCAATCAGTTCTTCAAAAATCTGTGGCAACTCCTCGGGGCTGTAAGGACGAATTTCGTCATATTCGGCTGGAAACATCTTTGTATGGGTTTAGTTTGTTAAATAATCTTTTTAAAAAGGGGTGGCTGCTTGCCATTCCTATTGCAAAATACGGCAAAATATTTCAAAAAGCAAAACAGAATGATGTTTTTTGCGATTATCAGGTGTTTTTGCCCGAACTTTTTGTGCTGTGTGCTGTTATGTACAATGTAGAATATCTGGTATGTAATCTTTATCCCGTGTGTGTTGTAATGTGCTGTTGAACGGGAACGGGCATATGCCGTTGTGGTATGTGCCCTTTTTTGTGCTTTTTTTCAAGTTGTCACCTCTAATTTTTTGTGCTGTCAATTTTTACAATTAATTTTGCATGATTTTTCAAATCATGGGAAAAGAAAGTTAACAAAATTCTATTATATGAAAAAGAAACTTTTTGGATGGATACCTGCGGGTGTCATTTGTCTTGCAGTGTTTTTCCTGCTGTTCGGTTATCTTGGTTACAAGATGGGTGCGGCCAATATGCTTAACACCATCATGAAAACATCGCACGACCTGTTGCTGAACACTGTGTTCTACCTAATGGCTATATGTGTGGTAACCGGTGCCATTGGCAAGATATTTGTTGAGTTCGGCGTTGTAAAAATGCTTGAGAAACTTTTACGTCCGCTAATGAAGCCTCTTTTCAACCTTCCGGGTGTGGCTTCGCTGGGTGCTGTGCTTACATTCTTGTCCGATAATCCTGCGATTATTTCACTTGCACAGGACAAACGTTTTGCAACATACTTCAAAAAGTTCCAGTTCATATCACTCACAAACTTCGGAACAGCTTTCGGTATGGGTCTGCTGGTGATTGTATTCATGATTGGTCAGGGATATTTTGCCGCTCCTGTTATTGGTCTCTGTGGTGCTATTGCAGGTTGTATCATTTCGACCCGTATCATGCAGCACTTTGTAATCAAAGAGTATCCTAACTTTGCTGTTGAGCCTGCTGCAACTGCCGAGCAGCTTGCCGAGGAGGCTCATGACGATTATGAGAAGCCTCTGTTCCAGCGCATTCTCGATTCATTGCTCGACGGTGGTCGCAGTGGTGTGGATGTTGGTTTGGCTATTATCCCCGGTGTGCTTATTATCTCGACTCTTGTAATGCTCTTTACATTCGGCCCCGACAAGACTTCGGGCGAGTTTACCGGTGCTGCCTACCAGGGTGTAGAGTTGTTGCCATGGATTGGTTCTAAGCTTCAGATTGTATTCGACTGGTTGTTCGGTTTTGCCGATCCTCATCTCATTGCATTCCCTATTACAGCTCTTGGTGCTGTGGGTGCTGCGCTTGGTCTCATTCCCGGATTTGCTGCCGAGGGATGGGTTGACGGCAATGCAATTGCTGTATTTACTGCAATTGGTATGTGCTGGAGCGGTTATTTGAGTACACATACAGCCATGCTCGATACTCTGGGTTATCGCCAGTTGACCTCAAAGGCTATTATAGCTCACACTATTGGTGGTTTTGTGGCTGGTATTGTAGCGCACTGGGCGTTTGTATTGTATAGCCTTATTTAATTCCATATATGAAGATAGGTGTTCTTACAGCAATGTCATCGGAGTATGAGCAGCTTGCAAGACTGCTTGATGAGGCTGTGCAGGTAGAGAAGGCTGGTGTGGACTACCTTACAGGCAAACTCGACGGTAATGAGATAATATTGCGTCAGTGCGGTATAGGTAAGGTCAATGCCGCGGTTGGTACAACCGAACTTATCCGCTATTTTGCACCCGATACTGTTGTGAGTACTGGTGTTGCGGGTGGTATTGACAAGTCGCTTGCTGTGATGGATGTGGTTGTAAGTTCATCTCTTGTATACCACGACGTATGGTGCGGTATGGGCTGCGAGTATGGCCAGGTACAGGGAATGCCTGCAGTTTTCCCGGTTGACGGGAAACTTTGGCAATGTGCGGTTGAACTTAATACAGCTGCCGATAATGCAACACGCATTCATGCCGGTCTCATTTGTACCGGTGACCAGTTCATTACCAACCGCGACGAACTCGACAAGATAAAGTCGAACTTCCCCGACGGTCTGGCTGTTGATATGGAGTCGGCTGCCATTGCACAGACATGTCATATCTTTGGCGTTCCGTTTGTGAGTTTCCGCATTATAAGCGATACTCCGGGTGTTGATAACCATATTGAGCAGTACGAGAACTTCTGGGGCGAGATGGCCAACCGCTCTTTCAATGTAACCCGTAAGTTCCTTTCAAAACTTTGATTCCACATGAAAAAGATACCAAGCTTTACAATTGACCATATACGTCTGAAACGTGGTATTTATGTTTCGCGTCAGGATTTCATTGGCAACGAGGTTGTGACAACTTTTGATGTGCGCATGAAAGAGCCTAATCGTGAGCCGGTGCTGAGTCCGTCGGCAATACATACCATTGAACACCTTGCTGCAACATTCCTTCGCAACCATAGCGAGTGGGCCGACCGCATTGTGTATTGGGGGCCTATGGGGTGTCTCACAGGCAACTATCTGCTGGTTAAGGGTGATGTTACATCGACCGAGATTCTTCCTTTGATAAAGGAGGTATTTGCTTTTGTGGCTTCGTTCGAGGGGGATGTACCTGGTGCGTCGGCGCGTGATTGTGGAAACTATCTGCTAATGAACCTGCCCGAGGCACGTTGGGAGGCAAACAAATATCTTAAAGAGGTGCTTGAGTGCGCTGCAGAGGAGAATTTGATATATCCACAGTAAAGGAACTGTGCTAATTATACAACAAAAAGAGTCAGCTTTATAGCTGACTCTTTTTGTTGTCCTACCTGGATTCGAACCAAGACAAACAGAACCAAAACCTGTTGTGCTACCATTACACCATAGGACAATCCTCATTGTGCTCTCTTTTGAAGAGCGTTGCAAAGATTGTGCAAGCGAGTCAAATTCAAATTAAATTTGAGATTTGTAAATGAGCGTAGCCAATCTTCGCAAATTTTACGTTTGCAAAGGTATATCTTTTTGACGTAAATGCCAAATTATTTTGATTGTTTTTACTGCGTGTAAAGTCGCTGTTAACCCTGGATACTGAATGCGTTGACTGCCTCAATTACTTTCTGTACCTCATTGTCACTCATTGCAGGGTGGCATGGCAAGCTTAGTTCTTCGTTGTGTATACGCTCGGTGATGGGCAATTCAAGGTTCTCGAACTCTTTCAATGCCTGCTGTTTGTGAGGTGGAACAGGGTAGTGGATAAGTGTCTCAATTTCATTTTCTAAAAGGTGTTGCCTGAGTTGCTCGCGCTGCTTGCAGAATATGGGATATATGTGGTAGACATGCTCCTCGCGTTTGCCTGCCATTGGTAGCGTTATGTGTGGGTTTGATATTCCTGCATTGTATGCCGCAGCAATGTCCATGCGTCTACCGTTGTCGGTATCAAGCCTCTGTAGTTTTACAGCCAGTATTGCAGCCTGTATTTCGTCGAGACGGCTGTTTACTCCCTTGTATAGGTTTACATATTTCTTTTGTGAACCGTAGTTGGCTATTGTGCGCGCGGTTTGTGCAAGTTCGTTGTCGTTGGTGGTTATTGCTCCACCGTCGCCGAGTGCTCCAAGATTCTTTCCGGGATAGAAACTGAATGCTGAAGCGTCGCCAAGGTTGCCGGTGCGTCTGCCACCGGTGATTGCTCCATGCGCCTGTGCGCTGTCCTCTATTATCTTGAGTGAGTGTCTGCGGGCTATCTTTTCTATATGGTCAATGTTGGCGCAACGTCCATACAGATGTACTGCCATTATGGCTTTTGTTCGTGGGGTTATTAGCGCTTCAATTCTTTCGGGGTCTATATTGCAACTTTCCCATGTAGGTTCGCAAAGTACTGGCTTTAGACCGGCTTGCAGAATTGCCAGAATAGAGGCTATATAGGTGTTGGCGGGTACAATAACCTCATCGCCCTGCTGCATTACTCCCAACTCCTTGTAGGCAAGCATAATGATGGTGAGCGCGTCCAGCCCATTGGCTGTACCAATGCAGTGCCGGCAACCGCAGTACTGTGCAAACTGCTGTTCAAAGTCCTTGCATTCGTTGCCCAGAATATACCAGCCCGAAGCAATTACCCTGTTTACGGCTTCGGACAACTGTGGCTCGAAGCTACGGGTTATGCCTTTGATGTCGCAGTACTTTATCATCACTTTTTCTTGTGTATGTAGTTCAGGAATTCTTCGTAGGAGTTTATGTATGTGTCGGGGTTGTAGTTGTGCGATGCCATGACAAGTAGTATGGCGTCGGGTGAAAAGTTTCTCAGTTCGTCCCAAGTGTCGGGTGGTATGAGCAGGCCCTTCTCTTTTGAATCAAGATGGTATTCGCGGCGTCCGTTTATGTCCTCGAGGGTTATGTCGACACTGCCGTTTACTGCTACCACATATTCATACATTTCGGTGTTGGAGTGTCTGCCTCTCTCCTCGCCTTGTGGTACATTGTGTATCCAATAGACGCGTTGTATGTCGAATGGTATTTCAAGTCCTCTTTCCACAATGGTCAGGCAACCACGTTTGTCGGTATGTGTCTTAAGTTGGTCCATCATAATTCTCTATTCTATGGCAAAAATATCGAAAATATGTTACTGTCGCAATTTTAGGGAAGTTTATATGGCAAAAATGTTGAATTTGGCTATCTTATGGCAAAAGATTGCACGTTTGTGCATTATTCATTACCGATAGCACGAGTTCTGCGACGGTGCATTCCTTGCTTTTGGCAACAATACGGTATATCTCCTCTATGCCTATATTGTTTTCGTCGCTTTCTATGAACAGACGCTCAATAGGAGTTGCCTTAAGACTCTCTGTATTGAACTTTACACCAAAAGAAATGTAGAATCCTGCTTTGAGAAGCTGTTGTGCCTGCTGTGGTTTGCCTCTGAATCCATGTATAATCCAGGCTTGTGTCGGTGAAATCTCCTTGTGTAACGCCATCACTTCGTCAAAGCCTTTCACACAGTGTATTATAAGTGGCTTTTTGATCTCTTCGGCCAATGTGGCGTGTGCGCGAAAAACCTCCATCTGCAACACTATGTCCGCAACGGATTTCATTTTGTCTATTCCGCATTCGCCCACAGCTGAAACGTTTGTGTTTTTGCAGTGGTGTGCAATGTGGGAGAAGTTTTTTTCCCAATTGCTTGAAATATACCATGGGTGTATTCCCAAGGAGATTCGCCTCTCGGGTATATATTCTGTAAAACTGTTGAAAACGGAATATTCGCTGTTGCAACAATCCTTATGAGTATGCAGGTCAAAAAAATGCATGGCGATTGGAATCAAGGTACAGGGTCGTAACCCGAACCGCCCCATGGGTGGCAGCGGAGAATGCGTCTTATGGCAAGGTAGAGCCCTTTTATGGGGCCGTGCTTGCGCAGTGCTTCAATGGCGTATTGCGAGCATGTGGGGGTGAACCTGCACGACGGTGGGGTCATTGGCGAAATGACTTTCCTGTAGAAGTGTATTGGCAGAATGAGTATGTTTACAATGAGTTTTCGCATTGTATACCGGCCTTTGAGAGAATCGAACTCAGCAGTTTGCCCATCTTCTTCCTGAGAAAAAGTGTGCTGCTTTTTTTTGTATCTATGTATAGGATTGCAACAGCCATCTTTAGATTGTTGTTCTCGAGGCTCTCGACAAATTGATGTTTTTCGGTTCTGTATGCCTCTCTAATGCGTCTCTTCATCAGATTGCGGTCTACTGCATGACGAAAACGGCGCTTGGCTACGCTTATGAGAATGGCAGCCGTGGACTCCTGCTTGTCGGCAGACTGCTCAAGGAATACGGCGCGTAGTGGATAGCTTGTAACTGATGCGCCTTCGGCATACAGCCTCTCTATCACGCTCTTGCTCTTGAGGTGCTCTTTAAGCGGGAAGGTGTTTCTGCGCATTTTAGTTGTGGTTTAAATAAAAAGGATGTGTAGGCAACACATCCTTTTTATTGTTATTGGTAGATTACTTATTGTTCTCTGTCAAAAAATCATTAAGTGCTGCAGGCATGTTTGTTGCAGTTGCCGATGGTGCTTCAAGGTCAAGACGCAAACCAGCCTCCTTGATGTAATTGGCTGTCGTGTTGCCGAAACATGCAATCAACTGCTCGCCCTGCTGATAGTCGGCTACATTCTTCTTGAGCGAGTCAATACCGTGTGGGCTGAAGAAAATGAGCATGTCGTACGACTTTATGTAGTCGGCTTCAATGTTTGTGCTTACGGTGCGGTATACCTCGGCCTGTGAGTGGTTTATCTCATATTTGTCAAAGAGTGCGTTTATTTCGTCGTTGTGGATGTTTGATGTAGGTACGAAATATTTCTCGGTCTTGTGCTTGGCAAACAATGGCTCAAGGTCCTTGATGTGTCCGTTTCCATAGAAGACCTTACGCTTGCGGTATTGTACATATTTTTGAATGTAAAGAGAAATTGTCTCTGACAGACAAAAATATTTCATGTCATCGGGAACTGTTAATCTCAACTCCTTGCAGAGTGTGAAGAAATGGTCTATTGCGTGGCGTGAAAGGAATACAATAGCTGTGTGATCCAGAATGGAAACCTTCTGCTGTCTGAACTCCTTGGATGTTAGTCCCTCAACTTTAATGAAAGAACAAAAATCAATCTGCACGTTATGCTTCTCCGCGATATCAAAATATGGAGATTTTCCTGTAGTTGGTTTTGGCTGAGAAACCAGAATCTTACTTACTTTCAAAGTCCTAAATTTTTATTGTTATAAATTCATTCAGTTGTAGTACCGATTTCAACACCACGGCTGTGGGTAAAAATTCAAGTGCGCAAAGATATAAAAAAATATCTAAATAGTTGCATTCTTGAACAAAAATGATTCTCTTGAGCCCTGTAAAAAGTGTATATATGTGCAATATGAACAGTATTGTGAGATAAATGTCTACATATATCAACGGTATACTTGGAATAAAAAGAAGGGCTATTACGGCCGGGGCAAGCATAAGTCCCAACAGCTTTATTGTAAAGAAATATAAACTTCTCCACTCCTGTGCCTGTTGCGGTGTGAACAGAATATGGTTTACAATATCGTATATGATTCTCTTGAGCGGGAGAAAGCATGTGAAGAGCAGTGCAAATGCGGCAATGTATATTATGGCGTCGTTGTTGGCCTTGAGAATGCCGAACTTTTGCATGTGGCTCACCGTGATGATAGTTGCATATAATATTGACTGAATATACAGCAGGGCATTGCATATTCTTGTGATATGAGTGCGGTCGCTGAATGGCGAACTCTTGCTCTCGTAGTAGAAAATACATTTCACGCGTTCCATTATGCTGTTGCCGTTCATAAGGAATACATAAGAAATGCTTATCATGTTAATGACAAACAGCAGCATTATGGCATTGTCATTTGCCATGCAGTATGGTGCAAGGGTGTTGCTCATAGGGCTGCGTATTTTCTTACGGTCGCGTCCCAACGTGGTGAGTTCCTTATGATCTCGACAGCCTCGGCCGGGGTGGTGGCAACACTCCATATATTCTTGTGGATTTCTCCCATGAAATGTTCCTCTACCGCCTTGTCCAATTGTGCTATGAGTGAGTCGTAATATCCGTCGATATTCAGGATTACTATAGGATTAAGATATAACCCAAGCTGTTTCCATGTGATTATTTCGCACAGTTCCTCCATTGTGCCACAACCTCCGGGCAACGCTATGACTGCGTCGCTCAGGTTTGCCATCATCTGCTTGCGCTCGTGCATTGATTCTGTTATGTGGAGCTCGGTAAGTCCGGTGTGGTGCCATTTCTGGTCGACCATGAATTGTGGTATTATACCAATGGCCTTGCCACCGTTCTCCAATGCTCCATCCTCGACCTGACGCATTAGACCAATGCCACCGGCGCCGGTGACAACGGTAATGTTCTCCTGGGCAAGAGTCGCTCCAAGTTCGAATGCGATTTCGTTATATATTGGTGCGACTTTGCTGCTCGAAGCGCAATATACGCAGATGGTGTTTACTTCCATTGTAGTGTATCTTGTAAAGTGTGACCGTAGTCGTTGTAATATTCTATTATTGTGAATCAGCCTATTAACCGTCAGGCTTGTCTAAGTTGTAGTCACTGTGTTTTGTAACATTGACAACCCAGTCTGCCGTCAGGCTTGTCTAAGTTGTAGTCACTGTGTTTTGTAACATTGACAACCCAGTCTGCCGTCAGGCTTGTCTAAGTTGTAGTCACTGTGTTTTGTAACATTGACAACCCAGTCTGCCGTCAGGTTTGTCTAAGTTGTAGTCACTGTGTTTTGTAACATTGACAACCCAATCTGCCGTCAGGGTCGTCTAAGTTGTAGTCACTATATTTTGTAACATTGACAACCCAGTCTGCCGTCAGGGTCGTCGATCTTGTGTCACTACGTGCCCCAAGATTCTCTGTCGAGGTTGCGGTAACCGATGGCCTCGGCTATGTGCGGGAACTGTATGTTTTCGCTGCCTGCAAGGTCGGCTATTGTGCGGGCTACCTTTAATATTCTATCGTAGGCACGCGCCGACAGATCAAATCTTGTCATTGCTGTCTTGAGCATGGCAAGGCTCGTTTCGTCAAGGACTGCGTATCTTGAAATCAGCTTTGGTGTCATCTGTGCATTGCAGTATATTCCCGGTTCATTTTTGTAACGGGCTTCCTGTATCTTGCGCGCAACAATGACGCGTTGGCGTATCGTTGCGCTTGACTCTCCTTCACGTGCGTCCGATATCTTTTCAAACGGAACAGGAACAATCTCTATCTGCAGATCTATGCGGTCGAGCAACGGGCCGCTTATCTTGTTCAGGTAACGTTGTACTTGTCCCGGACTGCATGTGCATGCCTTGGTGGGGTGATTGTAGTATCCGCATGGGCAGGGGTTCATACTTGCAACGAACATTACTCCGGCTGGGTATTCCACCTTGTAGTTTGCGCGTGCAACACATATTTTCCTGTCTTCAAGCGGTTGGCGCATGACCTCAAGTACATCTCTCGAAAATTCGGGAAGTTCGTCAAGGAAAAGTACTCCGTTGTGTGCCAGTGAAATCTCGCCCGGCTTTGGGTTGCTGCCACCACCGCAAAGTGCTATCGATGATATTGTATGGTGGGGGCTTCGGAATGGGCGTTGCGCTATGAGCGGCGCACCGTCGGGGATTGTTCCGCTGACCGAGTGTATCTTTGTTGTTTCCAGACTCTCCTGCAGGGTGAGTGGTGGCAGAATGGATGGAAGGCGTTTTGCCATCATGGATTTTCCGCTTCCCGGCGGGCCTACCATTATAAGGTTGTGACCACCTGCTGCAGCTACCTCAAATGCGCGTTTCACGCTTTCTTGTCCACGGACTTCGCTAAAGTCGAACGGGAAGTTGCTCTGTTTTGAGTAAAAGTCCTCTGTAATATCTACATTGTAGGGTGGAATATCTTCCTTTCCGTTAAGAAAGTTTATTACCTGCATAAGGTCTGTTGCGCCGTATACGGTAATGCCGTCGACCACGGCTGCTTCACCTGCATTGCTCATGGGTAGGATTATGCCGCTGTAACCAAGTTCCTTGGCTTTGAGTGTTATTGGCAGAACGCCTTTAATAGGCATAAGCTTGCCGTCAAGCCCAAGCTCACCCATTATAAGGTTGTCGGCAAGCCTTTCGGTCGATACAACTTCGTCGGCGGCAAGAATACCGACTGCTATTGGCAGGTCGTAGGCCGATCCTTCCTTTTTTATGTCGGCAGGGGCCATGTTGACTATTATCTGCTTGCTTGGAAAGCGCAGACCGTTGTGCTGTAATGCCGAGTTAATTCGCTGCTGGCTCTCCTTGACAGCATTGTCGGGCAGGCCAACAAGGTAGAACTTTATTCCTCTGAGAGCGTTGACCTCTATTGTCACAAGTGTGGCGCTGATTCCCTGTATGGCTGCAGAATGAACCTTTACAAGCATTTTATCTCTGTTTTTTTGATTTGTTCTTCTTCTTTTTCTCTTTTTCCTTGCGCTCCAGTTCCTTGTCGTGCTTTGTTGCAAGCGAGTCAATGTACTGGCCCATTTCATTCAGGTCTGCTCCAAACAGTACAATACGTTGGTAGGGGCTCAACAAAATTGAGTAGGGCAGTGAACTTATATTGAAGTTGTTGACAAGTTCGCAATTCCACGACCTTGGTTCGCAGGCATTGTCGCCGACAATGCTGTCTGCTTCAACGAACTGCTTCCATTGCAGTGTGTCGTGGTCGAGCGAAATGTTGAGAACTGCAAAGTTCTTGCTCTTGACTGTGTTGGAAATGGTTTCGAGTTTCTTTATCTCGTTTCTTCCAACAGTATCCCATGCGGCCCAGAATGTTATCAGGGTGTATTTGCCGTTGTATGTCGACAGTTCAATCTTCTTTCCTTCGTGGGTTGTATATGAAAAATGTGGGAAAATCCTATGCAATGTATTGCTGTTCCTCTTGTCTATTCTTTTCTTTGTGACAAGGAAAAAATCGTTGTCCTGCAGAATACCTCCCAACTTTGAAATGCGGTTGCGTATGTGGTTGTTGTCTGGTGACGGTGTCTCGACCATGTATCGGCGCATGATTTCTGTATTGACTTCGCTCACAGGGTATTTCTCTATGAACCTGTCTATTTCTGCCATGCGTTCCGAGTTGCTTCCGCAAGCGTCAAGACGGCGCGAAATGCTGTCATGCAGGCTTTGCAACTTACCTCCAATCACTGTATAACCGCATTGCATGGTGCTGTCCTTCTGTAGTGTCGCATCTATACCGGGTTCGGCATAAAGTGTTATAAGTCTGCCATCGGGCGTAATCAGAGCAAGTGGCATTACTGTGTCTGCCTTAACGGTGAATTTGAAGAAACCATCCCTGTTGCTTTTGGCTGAGTCCAACTTCTCATATCTGCTGTCGGTACCGAACAGGTACAGTTTTTCATCGGCATTTCCAATGTTGCCGCTGATGGTGTATTGCTGCCCGTTGTCTTCGCTACATGATATGAATGCAAGCAATAGAAGAATGTATGTAAATAGTTGTTTCATTACTGTTGCTTGTTTGCGCGTTTGCGCTCAATTTCGTCAAGGATGATTTTTCTCATACGCATTGATTTTGGAGTAACCTCAAGGTATTCATCCTCTTTGATGTATTCCAGAGCCTCTTCAAGTGAGAATATGATAGGTGGAACAATGCGTGCCTTGTCGTCACTTCCGCTTGCGCGCATGTTGGTGAGTTTTTTGCTCTTTGTTACGTTGATAACAAGGTCGTTTTCGTGAATGTGCTCGCCAACCACCTGTCCTGCATATACATCCTCTTGTGGGTTTATAAAGAATTTGCCACGCTCCTGCAACTTGTCAATTGCGTATGCAAATGCTGTTCCGCTCTCCATTACAACCAGTGAACCGTTGGTGCGGCGCTCAATGTCGCCCTTGAATGGCTGGTACTCCTTGAAACGGTGTGCCATGATGGCTTCGCCGGCCGACGCTGTGAGTACGTTTGTACGCAAACCTATGATACCGCGTGATGGAATGTTGAATTCGATGTTCACACGGTCGGCCTGTGCTTCCATCGAGAGCATCTCGCCCTTGCGGCGTGTTACCATATCAATGATTTTGCTTGAATAGTCTGTAGGTACGTTTACTGTAAGCTCTTCGATTGGCTCGTGCTTTACTCCGTCTATCTCCTTGTAGATTACCTGTGGCTGGCCTACCTGCAACTCATATCCTTCGCGGCGCATTGTTTCTATAAGAACCGAGAGATGGAGCACTCCGCGACCGAATACGGTCCATGCATCTTCCTCGGGATCTTTCTTTACACGCAAAGCCAGGTTCTTGTCAAGCTCCTTGTCAAGGCGTTCCTGAATGTGGCGGGATGTAACAAATTTACCCTCCTTGCCAAAGAAAGGTGAATCGTTGATTGTAAAGAGCATACTCATTGTAGGCTCGTCAATAGCAATTGGTGGCAAAGCCTCGGGATTCTCAAAGTCGCAGATTGTATCTCCAATTTCAAACTTCTCAAGTCCCACGATTGCGCAAATGTCGCCCGAACTTACACTTTCTGCTTTGCGACGGCCGAGTCCTTCAAATGTATGTAGCTCCTTGATTTTCATCTTGCTCTGCTCGCCATTACGGTTGACGAGTGTTATGTTTGAACCCTCGGACAGTGTTCCGCGGTGTACGCGTCCCACTGCAATACGGCCTGTGTATGGAGAGTAGTCAAGCGAGGTGATGAGCATTTGTGGTGTACCCTCCAACATCTCCGGTGCAGGAATGTGCTCAATGATTGCATCGAGCAGCGCGGTAAGGTCTGTTGTCTCCTTGCGCCAGTCTGTGCTCATCCAGTTGTTCTTTGCACTACCATAGAGAACGGGGAAGTCAAGCTGTTCCTCTGTCGCTTCGAGTGAGAACATCAAGTCAAATACCATTTCGTATACCTCCTCGGGACGGCAGTTGGGCTTGTCTACCTTGTTTACAACAACAATGGGCTTCAAACCAATCTGCAATGCCTTCTGCAACACAAAACGTGTCTGTGGCATGGGGCCCTCAAAAGCGTCGACAAGCAGAATGCAACCGTCGGCCATATTCAATACGCGCTCAACCTCACCACCGAAGTCGCTGTGTCCCGGGGTATCAATGATATTGATTTTGGTGCCTTTGTACTGTATTGAAACGTTCTTTGAGAGAATTGTTATTCCTCTTTCGCGCTCAAGCTCGTTGTTGTCGAGTGTGAGTTTGTCGTTGTCCTGCTCTTTAAGCAGGTTGCCTGCCAACATTAACTTATCCACGAGTGTTGTCTTTCCGTGGTCTACGTGTGCGATAATTGCGATGTTACGGATGTTCTGCATATATGTCGTATATGTTACTGTTTTAGTATTAGGGTTGTGATG
>JAFZFM010000023.1 GCA_017555865.1 Bacteroidaceae bacterium | reverse complement strand
TTACTTGGTATTATGAATTTGTCAAGCATTGAGGTCTTCTCAGCATCGGCTGCCAAATAGCTTGTGAGGCCTTGTTCATTAGGGTTGAATCCGAACATCTCGGCCAAACGTGGACGACGTATATCCATACCCATGAGAAGAACTTTCTTACCAAGCAATGCTGTACATGCCGCAAGGTTGGAGGCAACAAAAGTCTTTCCTTCACCCGATGTGGTAGAGGTGAACATGATTACCTTGCCTTGCGATTTCTTCATTACAAACTGCAGGTTCGTACGCAGTGAACGGAATGATTCTCCAATGACACCATGGCTGTTGTTCTTTACAAGTATGGATGCAGAACGGTCTTTGATTCCGGTCTTTAATGGAATTGTGCCTACATGTGGAACTTTTATTAGCTTTTGTACCTCGTCAACACTCTTTATCTGTGTACGTATAAGTGTCATTATATATATATATGCAGCTGGTAGCGCAAAACCAATGAACAGTGCAAAGATAATTGCCATTCTGCTGTTTGGTGCTGTTTGTGCAACAAATGATGGTGCGTCTATGCATCTGAGGTTGTCAGCTGTAACGGCAAGGTTAAGTGCGTTCTCCTCATATTTCTGCAAAAGCATTACGTAGAGTCCCGATTTTACATCGCATTCGCGTTGTAGTGAAATGAGCTCACGCTCAATGTCGGGCGACATTGCAAAACGGCTTGAGTAGCTCTCTACAAGCATTGCTATGGCATTGCGTTGTATTGTGAGTGATTTCTCGAATGCAACAATGGCTGTGCGCAAATCATTTTGAATAGATTCTACACGTGAGGTTGCTGCTTTAAGAGAAGGGTTGTCTGCTGTTGCAGTCAACAACAATTGGTTGCGCTCAAGTACTTCCTTGTTATATCCGTTAAGCAATGCAATCAAAGCCTGATCTATGGCTACACCAAAAGTGGTTGGGATTATCTTTTTGTCGTTGGTTGGGTCGTTGATGAAGTCGTTTAGATATTTTGCAGTATTCAGCATAACATCCGCTTCCTCAAGTTCCTTGATATATTTTGCCTTGTTCTGGCTAACGGTTGTGGCATCGAGAGTCGGGTTTATCAGTTGATTGTCTTTTTTGTAGCGTGCAAGGCGTATCTCCATTGCCTGGAGCTCGATGTTCAATGAGTCTATGCGGTCAATGATGAAGGCTTCGGTCTTGCGTGCAACCTGTCTTTTGTCTTCGTTGGTTACCTCGTTGTAGCTTGTGATTATTGCATTGAGGTATTCTATACCTTCGGTTGGAATAGTTGTGTTGATAGACATTACTGCAACCGACGAGGTCTTTGATACCGGTGCTATAGAGAGACGTGCCTGATAACCGCGTGCTACGCTTTCAACAGGGTTGATATTTACCAGAAGTTCTCCTTCGGGTGCTTCAATATCCTTATTCTGTTCAATATATACAGAACCGGCAACTGTAGACAATATGAATGGGCTGCGGTCTATAGTTACAGCGGAATATTCAACCTCTTCTCGTAGGTCTTCATTGTAATATTTGTATTTTACTGTAGCCGGTTCTTCGCCATTGAATGTAAATTCAAGTTTTATGGGGCTTACGAGGTCTTGTATAGAGTCGGTGTCGTAAGATACAAAAACAGGACTTGCGTTTTTATATATCGGACGGTTGTTGAATCCAGGTCTGTAATATGATATATATAGGCCTGAATTGAGTACTGCTCCTCTTGCAACAGACATTGAACTTATGACTTCGATTTCATTTTCCACGTTGGTATTCTGTGCTTGGAAACCAAAGTCAAGAAGCATGTCGGCTTGTGAGTTGAATGAACCTCTCTCTTTGTCCGAAAGTAAGATCTTTGAACTTATTCTGTAGCTTGGGACAGCATTGTATAGGTATATGCCGGCACCGATAATACATAGCAGAACAGAAACTGCAAAAAGTTTCCAATGTTCAAGAAAAATTGCAAAAATTTTGCCAATGTTGAGACCTTCTTCTTCAACAATGTTTGTGATATTCTCTTTATTCTGCATATATTATTCTTATTTTAAGATGTTATACATTAGTGAAGTCAATGAAATCAATATAGATGTGGCTGAGAACCAAAGTGATGTGGTTGAGCCTACATCCGAGTTCTTTGCCTTTGACTTGTTGGGGGTTACATATACGATATCGTTCTGTTGCAGATAGTAGTATGGTGAGTTCAATATTGAAGCATCGTTAAGGTCTACTTCGTATATGTTCTTCTTGCCACTTGCGTCTTCTCTTATTATCTTTACATTTTCACGCATGCCGTAAATCGTGAGGTCCCTTGCCAATGCCAGTGCCTGGAAAATATTTACCTTTCCGTTTTTTATATTATATGTACCGGGTGCTGTAACTTCTCCAAGCACCGAAATATTGTAACTTACAAAGTTTACAGTGACAATTGGCGGAACTGAGAATGCGTGCTTTATCTTTTCAAAGATAAGTTGTTCGGCTTCTTGTATTGTGAGTCCGGCTATGTGTATGGTGCCTATAGTCGGTATGTTTACGTAACCGTCTGGCGTTACGAGATAGTTCTGGAGTGCGGGTTGTGAGTAAATGGAAGTAGTCCTGCTCATGTCAAGTGGTGCAAGCAGATTGTATGACATTGCTGTATGCTGGTCCTGTGAATTTACGACAACTATGTTGAGGATATCGTGTGGCATAATGCGTGGATTTGCAGCTCCAATACCTTCTGTTGTGTCTTTATACTCACTGCTGTTCTGTATGTATGGCACTTTTTTGTACGATGTACACGATGACATAATGGTCAATACAAGCAGTGAAAACAATACGACTTTTTGTTTTAACAATGTCTTCATATTTATTGATTTGTTTTTTGTTTTTTTTGAATTAAATGTTTGAAAGGCGTTGTTGTTACATTATTTTTTTGTCTTGTTTGACGAGACATTCCTTTACATAATAAACCCAATTTCTTTCATTATGCAAATATAGCGAACAAAAGTGTAAATTGCTATATGTTTTTTCAAAAAAAAGATGCTTGTAGCTTGCAATAAGTGTTAAATCCTTGAGAATTGTTTAAATATGTTGCAATCAATGTCGGTTTTCAACAATTTCAAAAGGAACTCTTACCGAAACCCCGCTCTTTATAAGTTCATAAATGCATGGGAACAGACGTAGTCTGAAATTCTCCCAGTCACGTTGTTCCATTTGGCTCCATCCTGCTTCTGCTATTGCCATAGCACGTGGATAGGTCATGTATGTGAGGCGGTTTATATCTTTTATTGCCTCGGCCCATAAAGTTGCCATGACTCCGTTTATATGCGACTGCTCCTCTTTTGGCAATCCATATCCGGGGTCAAGTCTGTAGGCCTGTTCGAGTGTTGTTACCGGCATACCCCAATTGTTGAATTCAGGAAGATCGCCCGGGTATTGTGGGTAATCAAGGTATGTATGCTCACCTGGTGCCATCAATAGTTGGTGCTTGTGCTTTCTTGTCAGTTCTATACATTTAGGCGTCAATGCATTGCGCCATGTTACAAGTGTTACATCCTCGGGGTATGGGAACAGGTATTCGTTTGCCGGTGGCCAAATGTTGTCGAGTTCGCACCATAGTATGGCCTTTTTCCCGTTTGTACGTACTGAACTCAATATGTTGTTGAAAAACGGAATCATCAGTTGTGATGGAGATGTATAACCGTTTCTTTCCATCATGTTGTGGCATTTGTCACATTTTGCCCAGTTTTCCTTTATGGCAGCTTCATCTCCTCCAAGATGGATGTATTCTGACGGGAATAGTGTTGCAATCTCACGTATTATATCGTCGTATACCGAGTATACTTCATCACATGCTGCGCATAACATCATGTTTGTGGTTTTGCCAAGATTCTTGGTCTCGTTATGACGGAATTCGCAACCAAGGTGTGGGTAAGCTGCAAGAATGGCTACCGAGTGTCCCGGTATGTCTATTTCGGGTATTATTTCAACATTCCGTTTGTCGGCATATTCTATTATCTCACGCATTTGCTCCTGTGTGTAATAGCCATTATCAGGGCCTTGATTGCTGCCATTTGGTACACGGCTTGCTCCAATTTCTGTAAGTTTCGGGTGGCTTTTTATCTCTATACGCCATCCTTGGTCGTCTGTAAGATGAATCTGTAACTTGTTGAACTTGAAGCGCGCCATCTGATCAATAAAGAATTTTACATCACTTACTGGTAAGAAATGGCGTGCAGGGTCTATCATTATGGCACGGTGTGCATACCGTGGCTTGTCGTCTATGAAAACGTGTTCGACTTTGTGCAAGGCTGTGTTGTGTATGTCTCCTGTCAATATCTGGTCAAGCGTCTGTAAAGCAAGGAAAATAGTTCCCTCGCTATTTGCTTTTATGTGTATACCTTTTTTGTCTACCGACAGAGTATAATGCTCCTCTTCTTTTATGCAGCTGTCTTTTATGATCTCGATTATATTTTTTCTTGCACTGTTGTCTATCTGTGGTGATAGTTGCATGTGTCTGGCTATAATCCTTTTTAATTCAGATATGACGAATGCACTGTCTGGCAAATTGGTCTTGATAGATGTTCTCGTGTTTAGTGTGAAAACTTCTCCTTTGTTGCTTTTCACGATGTGATTAGGCATAGGGATGAGGGCACTGGTGTTATCCTGTGCTGTCGACACGATGGCTGTTGCAAATAGTGCTGCAGTGACAAATAGTACCTTGATATTCATGTTGCTATCTATTAAACAAGGGTGTGCCAGAATTGTGACACACCCTTGTTGTTGTTATCATTAAATTCTTTTTTTTAGAAGAAACGGTATAGCTTGTTCTCTATAGGGAATATCTCCTGAAGACCCATAAAGTACAACTGTGCTGCAATATTTGCAAAGCTGTATGAGTTTCCGTTTGATAGAACATATTCATTCTCTGTCTGTGCATTGAATGTGCCGTTCTTTGCGCTCTTACCCAGAACCTTGATTACGTAGATACCACGGTCGCCCTTGATTGGTGCGCTGATCTCGCCCTCGTTCATGTTAGCAGCAGTAGCGCTGATTACGGGCTCGTCTACGTTCATTGTTGGGATATTTGTAGGTTTCTTGTACTCTACCATGCCTACAGTACAAACTTTGGCATTTTTCTCACCTTTGATTGCGTCAAATGCCTTGCCATAGATGCTCTCAGAAATTGTAGCGGCCTTCTTGTCAAGGACGAGTCTGTTCTTGATGATGTCGCTAACCTTTGTACCATAGAGGTTCAACTCCTTGTCGAGTGCCATATAGCCCTTTGGAGTGATGTTGCTGATAGCTGCAAAAAGCAGGTATTCGCCGCCACACTCCTCAATCTTTGAGAATTCGCCAACAGTTCTGTCATCTGAAAGAATCCATTTTACGAGCTCGTATGAACCGGGAACGTTTGCAATTGTCTTTGTTGTAGCGTTGATCTCGTTCTCCTTCATTACGCGGAAGTTGCTCTCAATAGCTTTCTGGTCGAGTTCCTCAATGCTGTTGCATGATGCGATGAGGCTGCTCAAACCGTTGTAAGCCTTGTCGTATGTCTCGTTGCTGAATGTGATTTCTCTCTTGATAGCAGCAAGGTTGTATACTGTAGCTTTTCCCTTCTTGTCAATGACCTGGAATATTAATTTACCATTGATTGTTGTAAAGTCTGTTGTTGTATATACGCCTTTTGCCGCGTTGTAAACTGCGTCCTGAGAAGCCGCGTTGTCAACAATGCCGTAGCTGAAGAAGTTCTTGCTTGTTATCCATAGAGAATCGGCGTGAGCGTAGTTCTTTGCAATCTCTTTGAAGTCACCCTTGTTGTTGAGTGCTGTCATGAGACTGTCTGTTGTAGCTGCAACCTCGTCTGCAGATTGGCTGTTGACAATAATCAGACGAACCAACATTGAATCGGGAGCCTCGCTCTTGCTCTTAACGACAAATGTGTTGTATGTGTTGTCTGAATAGTTGAAGTATGGGCCAACTACGCTGTCTACTGCAACAGACTCGATATTCATCTGGATGTCCTCGCTGAAAGCCTCCTTTGTCCACTTGAAGTTGTTGTAGCCGAATTCGCTTCTTGAAAGGCGGATAAGTGTCTCAAGGTCCATGTTGCCGGCTTTGAGGCTGTCTGTGTACTCCTGCATCTCTGCAAGCAACGCACTGCGGTCGCTATCGCTTGGTGTAACCTTTACGCTGATGTATTTGATGTCGCGTGAGTCATTGAGCTGCTTGTAAAGATACTCCTTGTTCTCGTTGTAGAACTCCTCAATTTCCTCATCGGTAACAACTACTGTGCTGTCTGCTATATCGCTGTATGGGAATGCAACAACCTCAAGGTTGTAGGTGTTGTTGTTGAGGTTGAAGTTTCTGTTGGCAAGAACAGGGTTTGCAATTGTTCCGTTCTCAAAGAACTTAACCTGCTTCTCCATAAGAGCCTCAAGCTTTACTCTCTTTTCCATGTACTTCCAGCAAGAGTAGAGTGCGCTGTACTCTGCAATAATCTCTGCGGGGTACTCTGTTGTTGATTTTCCCTCAGCAATAGCAATAACCTCGTTCAGCATCTCTGTGTTGAAGCCGGTCTCTGTGCGGAAAGGATGGTACATGCTGTTGAGGTATGCGCTGCTGTTGTTTGTGATGATGTCGGTAACCTCCTCGTCTGTTACTGCAAAACCTGCCTCTTTAGCCTGCTTTTCAACCAAAGCCAACTGAACGAATACACCCCACGCCTCGTCCTTGATCATTGAGTTCTCCTCTTCGGTGAATGAAGCGAGTTTCTGCTCCTGACTGAGTCTAGGGTCAGATCTTCTGAACATTTTCTGTGCCTCCTGGCACTCGTTGTACAAATTCTGGAAATCTGCTGCCGAGAGAGTCTCGTCGTCGATTGTTCCAACAGATGCCTCGTTTGAGTTGGAGTCAAAAAGTCTCCATGCATCTCCTGCGATAAACGCAAATAGTGCTAAGCCCACGAATATTACAAGCATTGGGCCCATGTTACGCAATTTCTGTAATGTTGCCATAATCTAATATTTTGTTTGTTTTGTTTTTAGCTATTTTGCTCATTTACATAAAACTTTGCGAAATTAATAAAAAGCTTTTGATTTTTCTTATAAAATAGGTGGAAAGTTATGCAAAAAATAACCAAAGAGCATATAATCTGTACTCTTTGGCTATTTTTGTGCCCATTTGTAGTGTTATTTGTGTCTTTTTATGAACTGATAGGCGCTTTCTGTGACAATTCAGCCGGGGCTGTCATGAACATGTTTGTAGGCATGTTTGTACGCTGTCACTTCTGCTGTGCCAGTTTTACAAGTTCAATTTTTGTACTGCGTAGCTTTACAACCTGAATTTTGAATTTTTCAATGTTGATTGTCTCATTGAGCTGTGGAAAGCGCTGGTGGTGAGCAAGAATGTAGCCACCTAAAGTCTGGTAGTCATCCGATTCGGGTAACCCAAGGTCAAACATTTCATTAATGCGCTCTATCTCAAGGCGTCCCGATAATAAGAACTCATTGTTGCTCAACTGCTTTGCTACCAGGTTCTGGTTGTCGTGTTCGTCCTCGATTTCGCCGATAATCTCTTCAACAAGATCCTCGAGTGATATAATTCCGGATGTGCCGCCGAATTCGTCTATTACTACGGCAAGAGATTTCTTCTGCTGCATGAGCATGCGCATTAGTTTTTGCGCAGAAAGCGTTTCGGGTACAAATGGCATTTTGCATATTTTCTGCTGCCACTTCTTTCCCATACGGAACAGTTCTGATGAGTGTATATAGCCAATGATATTGTCTATATTTTCCTTGAATACCACTATTTTGGAGTGTCCCGACTCAATGAATATTGATTTAAGTTCTTCCAATGGCGTACTCACTTCTACAGCTTCAATTTCTGTTCGTGGAACAAGACAATCGCGGACTTTGATGTTGGAGAAATCGAGCGCATTCTGGAAAATCAGCACGTCGTTGTTAATCTCCTGTTCCTCATCGGCATTTTCTATAGAGGTCTGTATAAGATTGTTGAGTTCTGTCTTTGAAAATGTCGTGTCGCGTGTCTCGTTTTTAATCTTTATGTTGAATAGTCGAAGGATAAAGCATGAACAGACTGTTGTGAAACGCGATAGAGGATACAGTAGTATATATATTGGGTATATGATTATTGCGAACTGTTTTAATGAACGGTTCGGGTTTATACGGAACAGTGCCTTGGGAATGAACTCGCCGGTGAATATTATGACAATTGTGGATATTATTGTTTCAAGCAACAGGGCATTTGCATTACTCAAGTTGTGGAGTAGTGTTGCATTCAGCAGCTTTGCCATAAGTATACCATAGATGACAAGTACTATGTTGTTTCCTACCAGCAGGCTTGATATGAAGTTGTTGCTGTTGCTGTAGAACCTGCTTATGACATAGTTTGTTGTGGAACGTTCATTGCGGTCAATTCCGAACAATAATTTGTTTGATGATACGAACGCAATTTCCATGCCCGAAAAGAGCGCGGAAAAGAGAATTACAATTATTAACGACAGTATAGTGGTAAGCATTGTCTATTCCTCAATTCTGTATATTCCTTTTGTGTTCTTTATTTGCCACACCGAAAGGTTCTGATTGGCCGAGAAACCTATACCTTCGGTCACCTGGTCTTCTTGTTCAATCTTTATATATGAGTCGGAATATATAAGTTCCTTCTCCTGGTTCCAATACATGAGATTTGTGTAAAATCTCTCGTTCTTGGGGTTCTTGATGTTTACGTTGCCAATGAGTTTCCATAGCTTGAGTTCGTTGAAGTAGTATGCAGTATCGCATTTAATGGTTGCTTCAACATTCATGCCACGGTCATACTTTTCAAGGTATACACCCTTTTCAAATGCCCAGTACGGTGGGTTGCGCTTGTGGAATATGCGCCACTCTTCGGCATCAATCCTGTAACTTATACGTCCTGAGTCACTTATCAGCGTGCTCACACCGTATGTACTCATTATGGCAAGTGAATCGCTGCACTCTACCGAAGGTGCAACAGACTTTTTTTCATTACCGCATGAAAAAAGTGAAATAAGCACAACAATTGCAGTCAGTGCAATTGTTGTGCTATTCAGCAGTTTGCTAATATTAACGGATAGTTGTTGTCTCATTAATCCATCCACCAATTGTTATAGACTTGCCGGAGAGACCACGCATGAATATCTCTTCGGTTTTTGGATAGTATTTCTTGTAAGTTGCAATATATTTATCTGCTTCTCTTTTTACAGATGGGTCTACAGCCTTTGCGCGCTCGAGCTTGTCAACACACAGGTAATATGTGCATGCATTGAGTGTTGCGTCGTCACCCCAGTTTGGAGCTGCAGCGTAGCACTGTGCAATAAGGATGTATGGCATACCGTATTTTGAGTTGAGTGACAAAGCCTGAAGGGCATAGCTGCGTGCTTTGCTGAATTTGTTGAGGCTGAAGTTTACAGCGCCAACCTTGTAGCAAAGTTCTGCCTTGGCTGTAACACTGGTCTCAAGCTCAATGGCCTGGTCGAACAGCTCCATAGCCTTCTCAATCTCGCCTCTCTTGAAGTAACGGTAACCGCAACCCATGGCAGCCTTTGATGTTGGCTCTATGGCAAGAGCGTATTCCGAAGCTGTAAGATAGGCATCCTCATTTGTACACTTAAGCATACTCATTACCGAAATAACCTTGTTCAAGTACTCGATATTGTCCTTGTTTGTATCAAGTGTTGGCATGTAAATCTTGTTGAGGTCCTCACATGACGCAGCTCCACTGTTGATGAAATATGCATCGATGTTGCTCTTTGAGATACGTGAAGCGTCAATCATCTTGCCGAAATTGACAGCATACATGCTGTCTCGTGCCAAGCCGGTCTCGGCAAATTTTGCCTCGTACTCCTTGATTTTGTCGTGGTACTTGTCAAGAACCTCTACAATGTATACCGAAGCGTTAAGATAATCTTCGATAAGCTGTTCGCCGTGTGTGTTGTCTGCCTTGTACTTCAGGGCTGAGTACTTTATAAGACGTTCTGTTACTGTGTAATCAGACTGTCCTTTCTCAAGTTCTACTGATCTTGAGAGCATGTTGTATACAGTATCTACATTAGCATTCTTATAGTGCTGTATGTATGCCATTGCCTTGCGGCCGAGAATTTGTCCCTCAGAGAGTGGTGACTTTGTAATTTCCTGCAAGTAGCTGAGATATTTAATCTGCTGGTCGTATACAGACATCAGTTCCTTGATGTAATCCTCTTTTTTCTGTGGGTCGCTTTCTACTTTGATAAGTTCTGTTAGAATCTTGATACCATTTGTGTATGTATCCACACGTGCAACAGGGAAGTTTGTGAATACGAACTTCCATTCGGGATATGCAGTAGCATAAGCCTTGTTCTTTACGTTGATATTTGAAATACTGATGGCTTCAAGGCAACGCAGACTGTCCTCGCCTTGGCCGAAACGGAATTCGTTTGTTACACCGTTCTGTGCATTTGTACTTGTTGCTACAAGTACAAGAAGTGCTAAAATTAACTTTTTCATCTCTTTTCCTTATAGTTCTATATTGTGTTTATTCTTTTTTATCTCACTTTCATTTTCATGAACCATGCTTCGTTGAATGTTATGCCAATGTTTATACGCAGGCAGTTCTCTTCAATCATTCCGGCAGATTTCGGGTTAAAGTGTACATATTCTCCCGAAAGGTGCAGGGTTGCATAACTGTATTTGTTGTTCCTGTTCAGGAATGGAATAGAGAAACCTGCGCTTATGCCAAACTCTTCGCAGCCCTTCATGCCATTGACCTGAGTATATGGCTGTGCATAATAGACTCCGCCTCGATAGTTTATCATCTTGAAGATGTTGTTTGAGGGCTTGTTCTGGAGGTACTCCGCACCAAGCGCAATCTTGCTTCTGTCACATCCTTTGTCAAAACCAAAGAATGTAGATGACCCCCACTGTTGGTATGTGTAGTCTGCTCCAACGCTCCATTTTTCGTTGTAATTGTACATGATACCGAAGCCGTAGGTGTGGGGTAGCTTGAAACCGTCCTCAACCTTCTTTGTAGTTGTACTTGATGATGTTATATCTGTTATGAATGCTTTGGCATTCAAACTGTGACCAAGTGAGTATGTTGCACCGAATGTCAAGTTGTGCTTTTCATTCAACTCAGTGTTGTACTGTATACCGAAATCGAGCTTGTAGCTGCGAAGTGATACGTTGTACGAACGTGAACGGTCTGTGGTATTGTTAAAATCTATGGTAACATTGTGGCTGATATCTCCATAAATATATGAAGCCATAGCACCAATAGAGAGTTCTTTTAAAGGTTTCCATCCAAGACCTATATATGGTTGGTATATACCTCCGCTGCCACTATATGTGTCGGTGCTGGCCTCGTTGCTACCCTGGTTGGATATTCTGCTGAACGAGTAACCCACATTAGAGTATGGTAGAAAACCTATAGACATACCAAGATTCTTACGTACCCTGAACTGCATTGCCAGATAGTCGAAACTTGCATTCTTTGCATTTATCTGTCGGTTGTCCTCCTTGAAGTTTACATTCTGTAATGACATTCCGGCCTCGAACAGCATGGTCAGTGTGTCGGCATACGAGAATGTTGCCGGGTTAAGTACATTTATATAGCCATCGCTTTTGAGCGCGTAACCCAAACCACCCATCTGACGGTTAATGCCAAGACCTTGGTTCGACAGTTGTCCTATGCCATAACGCGAGTATGGGGAGTTTATGCCGTTGTCGGCATATATACCGACAAAAGAGACGAGGCTCAGTATTATTGTCAAAACTTTCTTATTCATTGTTCTGCTCATCGTAATTCTGTAAAATTCTATTCAACCCTTTGGCTACCAGGTGCCTGTCAGTGAAAATGTTGTTGCCGATAAAATCCTTCAATGGGCTTTCGTCACCGCCTGTCAAGAAAACTGCAACATCACCATACTTGGTTCTTGCATCTTCAATATAGCCGTCAATTTCGTGCGCCAGTCCTCGGATAACGCCACTTCTTATGGCTGTGGTTGTGTCGTATCCCAATACAGGGGTATCACCCTCTTTCTCAATGTATGGCAATCGCCCTGTGAACTGGTGCAATGCCTTGAGTCTCATTCTTATGCCTGGAGCAATGTTTCCTCCGTGGTATACACCGTTCCTGTCAACAAAATCTATAGTGACTGCGCTGCCGGCATCAATTACAAGTATGTTGTACCCTGGTTTCTGTAGCCATGCACCTACGGCAGCAGCAAGTCTGTCACTTCCAAGTGTCCATGGAGTCCTGTAGTTTATTTTCAGCGGGGTGGGTACATTGCTGTCAAACCACAATATGCGACAACCAAGTGTGTTGAATGCCTCTTTTTGTTCATCGGAAAGGTCTATGACCGATGACACAATCGCATGTTCAATGCTGTATTGTTCTTTCCATTCCCTGATTATGCCAAAAGGGTTTTCTACCTTTCGAGTGTGCAAAATTATCTGGTCATTGTTGAAGAGAAAGAACTTTGCGCTATTGTTGCCAATGTCTGCTATAAGGTTCAAAATATTACTCAGTTGAAATTTTTGCAAAGATATGGCAAATTATCGGTTTTTCTTAATATTTGTCATAAATATCCTTTTCTTATTCTGCTTTTTTAACAAAGCTATGCCGTTTTGTGCATAAATGTGTTTTTGTGTATATAAATCTGTCGGGTAGCAGCCGGTTTGGTAAAAAACATCTTTTATGCTTGCTGCAAGTAGCAAAAAAACTCTTTTGTAAGGTTAAAACATTCGTCGGATAATTGTATCTTCGCGTCATATTTCATAAATATGCATATGTACGTAATGTGTGTATGCAACTTACTAATAACAATTGAATTGTGAAAAGGATTTTTTTATTTTTTCTTTCTATCATCTTTTCAGTTACAGCAATTGTCGCTGAACCCAGGGTCAGTGTTCTGACCTGTTCCCCCGGGGACGAGGTCTATTCTTTGTTCGGGCACACAGCTTTCAGATACTGTGATGATGAAAGAGGCATGGATGTTGTGTTCAGTTACGGCTATTTCGACTTTGAAGCACCTGGCTTTGTGTGGCGCTTCATACTTGGAGAGACTGACTACATGGTTGGTGCTGTACCTTATGCGAGTTTTGAACGCGAATATGCATTACGTGGCTCGGAGGTTGTGGAGCAGGTGTTGGCTCTTTCTGCTGAACAAAAGCAGGGTATATTCGAAACTCTTGTCGAGAATTGCAAGGTGGAAAACCGTGAATACCGCTATAACTACTTCTATAATAACTGTACAACGCGCATAAGGGATCTTGTCTTTGGATATGCAGTGGATGTTGTTGTAAATGATACAGCCCCGGCAATAACATTCCGCCAGGCTCTTTCTGAATTGACATCGGCTTATCCTTGGTATGAGTTCGGCATAAATCTTATTTTAGGCTCTGATATCGATAAACCTGTTTCGCGTGAAGCACTGGAGTTTATCCCGGGAAATCTGATGAGGGACCTGGCCGTTGCAAATGCAAGAACTCAGGATGGTAAGATGGCTCCTCTTGTTATAAAGCAGAGTTCCATAATATCTCCGGCCGTGTCATCATTGCCGGAGCAAAGGAGTAACCTTACACCATTCAATGTGTCGTTGTTGTTGTTGCTTTTTACAATGGTTGTCATGCTTTGCGAGGTCCGTAGCCGTCGTACATATTGGCTTTATGATATCCTTCTTATGTTGTCACAGGGACTTGCCGGGCTGTTGCTGTTGTTTATGGCGCTTTTTTCACAGCACCCTGCTGTAGGAAACAATTGGCTCATACTCCTTTTTAATCCATTGGCTCTTGTGATATTGCCCTTGCTGGTGTACAGCATACGCAAACATAAGAAACCTGTTGTTGCTTGGTTGCAAGTGTGTTTTGTCGTAGCATTTCTCATAACTGCTGTAATGCAGTTGCAGGTATATCCGTCGCCTGTGTATTTTTGCGCAATGGCACTGCTTGCGCGCTCATTGTTCCACATATATAAAGAAAGAATATGCGAATTAAGTCTCTATTGATAGCACTATGCTGTTGTGCAACCATAGCACAGTCACAAGATAAACTCTCGTCTCCAAAACTATATCTGAATATTGTTGTAGACCAGTTGAGGACAGATTTTCTGTATGAGTTTTCATCGCTGTATGGAGATGGTGGCTTCAAACGTATTCTCTCCGAAGGACGTGTGTATCCGAACTCATACTACGCTTTTGAAAATATTGACCGTGCGTCGGCTATAGCTACTCTTTCTACCGGAACAAATCCTTATGTAAACGGTATTGTCGGTGAGCGTTGGCTCGATCGCAATACATTGCGCACTGTCAGTTGTGTCGAGGACAGGAAATACAAGGGATTGTACTCAATATCACCTTTTGCTCCTACCAGACTCAAGGCTATAACAATAACCGATGAGATAAAACGTTCTTCACGTGGCAAGGCGCTGGTATGTTCCATCGCTTCGGAGGAGGACGCTGCAATTCTGCTTGGTGGACATGCAGCCGATGCAGTATTGTGGAAGAATAACTCTGCCGGATACTGGAGTAGTTCTACATATTACGGTCTGTATCCCCAATGGGCTGCCGACTGCAATAAGAATATACAGGGGCGTTCTGCAAAATGGGAACCATTGTTTGATACCAATAAATATGATAATTTCGGCGAAGAGGCCCCAAAACCTTTCTCGTACTCCTATGATGGCCGCAACCGTGTGAAAGAGTACAAGACAACGGCATGTATGAATGACGAGGTTCTCGAGCTGGCATTGTCATACCTCGGTAACAGCGAGGTTGGAAAGGATGATATAGCCGATTGTCTTTCGCTTACATTCTATGCCGGTAATATAAATGGTCTTCCAATGGAAGAACGTCCGTTGGAGGTGCAGGATATCTATGCACGTCTTGACCGTAATATAGCCTCTCTTCTTGCAGAACTTGACAAGAGAATCGGGCTGGAGAATGTTGTTCTTTCTTTGTCTTCAACAGGTTATGTGATGGAGAGCGGTGATGATGGCTCAAAATACCGTCTTCCATCGGGTACAATATATATGGAAAGAGTGCTTGCTTTGTTGAATGTATATCTCAGCGCCATATTCGGCAAGGCCGATTATGTAGATGGAGTCCATGCAGCGCAGTTGTATTTTAACAGCAAGCTAATAGAGAAAATGAAACTGGACAAAAAAGAAGTTATATCACGCTCTATAGAGTTTCTCAAGTCGCTTGATGGGGTAGAGGATGTCTTTACAATATACAATCTTGGTGGTACGTTAAGCCCCGAACTTCAATACGCAAAGAACGGCTACAATTCATCATGCTCGGGCGATGTATGGTTACGTCTGCTACCGGGATGGAAGATTGCCGAGAGTTCTCTTTCCGAGACCAATGAGGTATACCGTACACCTGTCATGTTCCCTATTATAATCTATGGTAAAGGTGTAGAACATAAAGTGGTTGATGAGATGACTCCTGCAAATATACTTGCTGCCGAAATGGCCCGTCTGTTGCATATACGTCGTCCAAATGACAACTGTCTGAGAATTTTTAGATAATTGTCTGGTCTATTACAAAAAGGTGAGAACCTGGGTTTGCACCCATGTTCTCACCTTTTTTGTAATTATTATGATATTATCAGTAGCACTGTTCTATGTTCCAAACGAAGGCACGTAGACCAAGCATTTCTGCGCTCTCGTCAACCTCCTTCAAGGCTTTGAGCAGTGGTTCCACAGTCTTGTCCTCTACAATTGTTATTATGCCTGAGTTCATTGAGGCCCATGCATGTGAACCGTAGTGAGGCTCACCGGTTCTGCTTCCACGTCCCTGTAGTTGCTCAATGAATGAGAAACCACGGCAGTTCAGATGGTCAAGAACATTCATAACGGCATCCTTGTGTGCCTGGTCAAAGGCTATAAATACACTTTTCATAAATATCTTGTTGTTTTGACTCCCCCGGCTCTTGACCGGGGGATGGTTCTTGTTTCCTGTTATTTACTTCTTGGCGCTAATGAGCATTTCATCTTTCTTATGCTCTCTCCAGTATGCCTCCAATTCACGTTTTGCTCTCAGGCTCTTGCGACGGCGCTTGATACCGTTGCTGCCGAAGATACAGTACATTACCGGTGTGTAAATCAATGTCATTACAGTAGATATTGTCAAACCTCCGATAACGGCAATACCCAATGGACGCCACATTTCGGCACCTACACCCTGGCTGACAGCCAATGGCACCATACCAAGAATTGTGGTAAGGGTTGTCATAAGGATAGGACGCAGACGGCTGCGGGCTGCACGTACAGTAGCTGTGATGATACCAAGTCCACGCTCGCGCAACAACATTGTATAGTCAATGAGTACAATACCATTCTTTACCACAATACCGATAAGCATGATTGCACCAAGGATTGACATTACGTTCATGTTGGCTCCTGTCAGGAAGAGTGCAAGAAGCACACCGCTCAATGCAAATGGTATAGAGAACATGATGATGAACGGATATGTAAGTGACTCGAACTGTGCTGCCATCACAATGAATACAAGTATGATGATAAGCAGAGCGAGTACACCCATATCGGCTGTTGTCTCAAGCTGGTCTTCGTATGAACCGGCTATGTCAATGCTATAGCCGCTTGGTATGTCCATGTTGTCAATGATTCTGAGTCCGTCGGTAACACCGTCACTGAGTGCTGAACCCGAAGCAATAACTGCACTGACTGTTACAATACGCTCACGGTCCTTACGCTCGATGGTTGGAGGAAGTTCGCGCTGGACAACCTTACCAAGTTCTTTTATGCGCACGGGCTTGCCTGTGCTCGAGTATATTGTGATATTCTCGATGTCGGCAATGCTTGTACGGCTTGTAGGCTCGTAACGTACCTTTACATCGTACTCGTCGCCATCCTCGCGGAAATATGTGGCCAACGAACCGTTGTATCGGTTACGCAAGTATGTAGCGGCTGTGCTCAGGCTCAATCCATGCATTGCAAGCTTTTCGCGGTCGAATTCAACCTGATATTCGGGCTGGTAGTCGCTACGGCTGATGTTTACCTGTGAAATGCTGCTTGATTTGCGGAGTGAGTCGGCAAGTTCCTTTGACAAACGGTCTGTAATGTCAAAGTCATATCCATAAACTTCGAACGAAGCTGTAGCCTGGCCGCCCATGCCGCCTCCGCCGCCACCCATGGTTACATTGCTTTGTGCAACCTCGGGTATCTTCTTGATGTCTGCACGCATTTCGTCACAGATTACGTCAAGGCTTGTTGAACGTTCTGTCAAAGGTACAAAGGCCATGTTGAAGCTTATGATGTGTGAACCGTTCTCGCTCAAAGAGGCAAATGTGTTGTCACTGTCGGCCTGTCCAACGCGGAAGTTACAAACTTTAAGGTCTTTGCCATAACGCTCGTTCCATGTCTTTGTCAGCTTCATGGCAAGCTCCTGCGATATTTCCACACGTGTACCAATAGGCAATTTTACAGTTGCAGCAACACGTGCATTATCCTGTGATGGGAAGAATTCGCTTTTAATGCTCTTGGCGCATACAAGACTCAGGAAGAACAGACCAAAGCAAGCTATCAGTACAGTCCAACGGTGGCGAACAGCCCAGTTGATTCTCTTTGCATACCAGTTGTCGAGTTTGTCAAGTCCCTTTGCTATAGGAGTATAGAGAGTCTTGAATATCTTGCTCTGCTTCTTTTTCAATTTAAGCATGTTAGAGCATAGCATAGGGATGAGTGACAAGGCTGCAACTGTTGATACAACCATGATGATACACATCATCCAGCCAAGCTGCTTGAACAATACACCGGCCATACCTGTTACCATGGTAAGTGGGAAGAATACTGCAAGCATGGTCAGGGTAGAGGCGATAACCGAAACGGCAACCTCGTTTGTTCCGTGTATAGCAGCACTCTTGGGGCTTGAACCACGCTCGATATGTGTAGTTACATTCTCAAGAACCACAATGGCGTCGTCCACAACGTTACCGATAGCGATACTCAAACATGAAAGTGAGATAGTGTTGAGTGAACCATCTGTTATCAGAAGGTATATGAACGAAGCTATAAGTGAGAATGGAATTGTAAGTCCGATGATTACAGTTGCTCTCCAGCGTCCAAGGAAAATGAATACCACCAACATTACGAATATAAGCGCGTAAGCGATTGTCTCGGCAAGTGTTGTGACAGTCATCTTGATGTTCTCGGATGTATCAACAATTATACCAATTTCAACATCTTTTGGCAAACGTTTCTGCAATTTTGGAAGTTCTGCTCTCACTGCATTGGCAATAGCAACTGAGTTACCTCCGGTCTGCTTCTGTATGGTAATCATGGCACCCTGCATACCGTCGGTAAAGGCCTTCTGGGCACGCTCCTCGGTGCTGTCAACAAGGCGTGCAATGTCCTTCAGGTATATGTTTGCTCCATTGTGGCTGCCCACAACAAGTTCAAGCATCTCCTGTGGGTTCTTGAACTCACCTTCAACGCGCAATGCGTATGTGTTGCTACCGATATCAAAGCTACCGCCAGGTACATTGCGGTTCTCACCGGCTATTACACTACTTACAGTCTCTACAGGGATATTGTATGCCTCCATTTTGGCAGGGTCCATGTAGATGTTGATTTCGCGCTTGGGTGCACCTGTAATAGATACAGTACCTACACCGTCAATGCGTGCAAGCGGGTTGGCAATGTTGTCATCAAGTATCTTGTACAGAGCAGGAAGGCTCTCCTCGGCTTTTACCGAAAGCATGAGGATAGGAATCATGTCTGCCGAGAACTTGAAGATAATTGGCGAGTTGGCGTCATCGGGTAGAGCCGAAGCAACCATATCTAGTTTGTCACGAACATCGTTTGTAAGGTCGTCTATATCGTATCCGAACTCGAACTCAAGTGTTACAATAGATATGTTCTCACTTGATTTTGAAGTGATGTGCTTAAGGTGTTCAACCGAGTTCAATGTGTTCTCCAACGGACGTGTCACGTTGTTCTCGATATCGGAAGCACTTGCACCGGGATAGCTTGTCATGACCATGATGGTGTTGGTCTCGATATCCGGCAAAAGGTCGATTGGCAGTTTTGAGAAAGAGAATATACCGAATATTACAACCGCGATAAAGCAGAGCGCGGTCATAATAGGTCTCTTTACTGCACCTTCAAATATACTCATATTTATTTGTTTTTTAATTGTTCTTAATCAATGACTTCTACTTCTGAACCGCTGTTGATTCCGCTGTGTCCGGCAACAACAACCTGTGAACCTGGGGCTACACCAGATATTAGCTCGTAGCGGTTGCCCATGCGGCGTCCAAGCTCAACCTTGTTGCTCTTTACCTTGCCGTTCTCGTATGTGAATACATAGTAATCACCGCTACCGGCCTGCTTGATTACAGCTACGTCGGGTACAACTACGTGTTCCTGTGTTCCAAAGTTTACATAAGCACGACCGTACATACCAGGACGCACCTTCATGTCTTTGTTTGCGAGTTTGATTTCAACAGGGAAAGTGTGAGTAGCTGCATTGATGGTTGGATATACAATGTCGATATTGCCTTTGAACTCTTCGTCGCCGTATGTGTTGAACTTGAGTGTTACATCAAGTTTCTTGTTTGTTGCAGCAAAACGAGATTCGCTCACATTGATCTTCATCTTGACAGGGCTTATCTGTTCTACCACAAGAATTGGCTGGGCACCGTACATGTCACCGTTGTCGTAGTTGCGTGCCGAAACGACGCCGTCGATAGGGCTGAGCAGAACTGTGTTCTCAAGACGGCTCTCAAGAGCACGTTTGCTAACCTCGAGCTGTGTCTTTGCGTTCTGGTATTCAGCTTCAGAGGTACCGCCAACCTTGTAAAGTTCCTCAATACGCTTGAAGTCGACAACCTGGTTCTCATACTGCAACTTCAACTGGTTGAGGTTGCTGGCATCGAGTTCAACGAGTTTCTGGCCTTTCTTTACATGTTCTCCAACTTCTACAAGAATTTTCTCAATGCGTAAAGCCTGGTTCGGGATAATATTATTCTTGACCTCTGCCTCTACTGTTGTTGCAAACTCCTCAATCTGTGCAACAGCCTCAGTGTTTACTGTCGCAATCTTTACTTTAGGCAATTCTGCCTTTACTGTTGCTTGTTCTGTTGTTTCAGAACTGCCGCATGAGCTCATAAGGGCTGTTGCGACCAACGCAATAATTGTTAGATTCTTTTTCATAGATATATCCTGTTTTTATTTATTCCTTACCCAAAACTTTGTTCAATCCCGACTTTGCGACCAGATAGTCATAAATTGTATTGTTGTACGATAGTCTGGTGTTTGTCAGTGATACCTGCGAGTTTGTCAATTCAAGAATTGTTCCTTTACCCACATCGTAACGTTTCTGGCTTATCTGAACACCCTTCTCGGCAAGCTCAACAGCCTTCTTGTTGCTTTCAAGCTGCTCGGCACTGGCTGTCATGTTGTCGATGTAGCTCTGTGCCTGCATACGTAGCATACGTTCTGTGTTGATTCTTGTCTCGGCCAACTGATACTGCTGTATCTTGTTGCTCTTGAGGCTTGTGAAGTTGCTTGCCTTATAGAGTGGTATGCTAAGCGTGAGTGTAAGTGAAGAGGCATTGCTCCAATTGAAGTTGTGTACTTCCCAGTTCGAGTTTGACATTGACTGGTACTGGTAGCTACCCGAAAGTGCCAAGGTTGGCATGAACGAAGTCTTCAGCAACTTGCGCTGGCGGTGCAACAGCTCTCCCTGCAGGTCAATCTGGCGCAGTGAAGAGTTTGCGTCAAGGTTTATCTCAGTTGTAGCAGCCTTCTCCATTTCTGTCTCGTAGCTTGCAAGGTTGTCTTCTATAACAAGGTTTACATTTGCGGTAATGCCCATAAGAACCTTGAGCTGTAGTTTTGCAAGTTCAACACCGTTCTTGCCACTTACAACCGAAGGCCATGCATTGTTTTTCTGTACCTCGGCACTGATTTTGTCATATTCGCTCACAAGTCCCTGCTCATACATGGCGTTGACAATGTTGAAATTTGTCTCGGCAAGTCTGTAATTCTCATTAAGCACGTTGTATGAATCCTGTGCAAGCATTAGCTGGTAATAAGCCTTTGTTACCTGTTCAATAAGGTCAATCTTTGAACCGCGGCTCTTTTCAACAGCAAGTTCAAGATCACTCTTTGTAAGGCTCATTGTTTTGTACACTGCAGGTGCATATACCGGTATAGATACCTGTAGGGCTCCGTTCCAGGTGTTGGAGTCATCCATACCCATCTTGAAGGTACCCATACTTGTCTTCATTTCGGCAACCTTAATGTTGTATGCCACTGTTCCGTTGATACTTACAGTGGGCAGAAGGTTCTGCCATGCTTCAGTTTTAGAAACCTCTTTCAACTCAATCTCTTTCTCCGCCACTTTGATGGTAGGATTCTCGCTCAATGCAAGCTCGATAGCTTTGTCGAGTGTAATGTGCATTGCTGGTGCGGTCTC
>JAFZFM010000225.1 GCA_017555865.1 Bacteroidaceae bacterium | reverse complement strand
TTGGGTTGAATAATTAAACGCATAACTTTTAAAATTTATAGTGTCCTTCTATTTGTAATTTATTGAATTGCGATTCCATCTTGAACAACTTAGGTACCCTTTTCATGCTTTCACCAATTATGGTATCCATACTTGTCACCATAACCAAGGTTCCGTCGTAGTCGTTGAACATTGCTGCGGCCCTGTAACCGGTGAGCATTGGTTCTTCCTCAATGACCCATGGGCCGTTAAGTGTTCCAGTCTGCGAATAGGCAACGCCCACAGCTGGAGTTTCATCAATATATGTATTGAACATAATACCCATGACATAATCACCAGTGTAGAAAAGGTCGGGTGCCTCCATAATTGGCGAGAACTGCTCCACCCCTTCTACTTCTGAGCGCGACCAGCTGTTCTGCGAAGCTGTAAACATCACATACGCCTCACCCATTCTGCGTCCCAAATCGGGAGTAAAACGAACAATCTGAACAGTGGCGTCACCATTCTGCTCGCCCTGATGATTGTATATCATGTAACCCACATCAAGATCATCGGTGCAGAATGTTGGATGAGCAGCCATCTCCTCAACAGCAAGCAGGCTTCGAGTGTTATCGATTGTCACGTAGGGACCAACAATACTGTCGGCAACAAGTGCAACACATGAGCGACGCACAAAAGGATTCCCGTTTGCATCATTGACAATGCTGTCGGGATTTTCAAAAGTCGCCATATAGTAGTAACGGTTGTTATACTTGTGTATCTCGGGCGATGTAATGATTGGCGACGCACCTATCCACGATGTAGTATCCTGTTGCAACACATCGTATGGACCGTTCCATACATGCATATCGGCCGAAGTCCACATATATCCACCGTCGGCAACCATATAATATCTGTTTGTTGCCACATCATAGGTAATGAAAGGGTTGTCGACATCCATTGTATCAATAGACACAGCCATTTCGTCCACGCCATTCGGGGTGGTCAACGTATATGTCTCATTATCCTTGTTGCCAGTTCCACATGCGACAAGCAACAACGATATAATAATGTATGTAAGAAACCTGCTCTTCACCTACAAAATTGGTTTTATTCGTAAAGATAAGCATTTTTATATAAATCAAACATTTTAGGCCGAAAAAAAAGTATGAAAACATATTTATTTCGCGTAAAAAGCCAAAAGCGACACAAACAGCAGTTAAAATAGGATAATAATGAACTAAACAGCAATCATAAAGGCCCGAATATTTGTTCATGCTGTAAAATTCAGGCTTATATGAAAACTATCACCAGAAACAAGCGTGCAGTTTCAAAGAGAAGCACACGCTACCGAGTGTCAAATGCAACAAAATTGGTTGCAGCAATACTTTTTATACTTACAACGGTCGTATGCTATAACACGTATGCCCAGAGCAAGAAGATGACCCGCAAGGAGAAAGAGGCAGCATGGCGTGCCGAAAGACTAAAGAAACGCGAATTTGAGAAACAGCAGGAATTACATAACGATTCAATTGAGTTTTCACAGGCAATAAATGCAATAAGAGCACATTCATGGGCTTTGGAAGCAAACAACGTAACATTCAATAATGGCGTCACCCATTACGTTACTCCCGGAATGAACTTTGTATCCATAAACGACGGAACCTGCGTTGTGCAGACGGCATTGAACAACAGCAACATCTATTCACCCAATGGACTTGGAGGAGTAACACTCGAGGGAAATATAACAGGTGAGGAACTGAAGATGGACAAGGATGGCAATGTATATTATAATTACAATATTCAGGGAGCACAAATATCAGCAACCGTGAATGTTGTAATAACGGCAATGAGCAATCAGGCTTCGGCAACCATAAACCCGAACTACAGCAGCCGTAACATATACATGAGCGGTAATATATACCCATACAAGAACGCCGGAGTCTTTGAGGGAACACCAGGCTACTGACTGACCTACAACAGCACAAACCCATTACCGCCGTTCCGTCCTTTTTATCCGCTACCTCCCAGACCAATTTACAGGCCGCGTCCGCCAATGCCACCACCCTATAATCCAGGTGGAATTACGCGCCCGCCAGGGTTCGGAGGCAACACCAGACCTCCCGGTCTTGGTGGCAGCAACAACAGCCGTCCGCCGGGCTTTGGCGGACAAGGAGGTTCAGCCCGTCCACCAGGATTCACTAGATAAAAGTGAGAACACAGAATCGCATCTGTGTTCTCACTTTTATCAATCTTCAGCATCCAACATAAAGATTGCCTCAACCGGCTTCTCGAAAATTTGCGCCATTTTCAACGCCAGTACCGTCGACGGCACAAACTTGCCACTTTCTATAGCATTTATTGTCTGACGACTGACACCAATGGCCTCGGCCAACTGTTGTTGTGTCATACGCACCTCGGCGCGCGCAACCCTAATCCTATTCTTCATCTTTAGCCTCCTTATTTAAACACCACATACGGTAGCGGAAAACAACCATAAAGATAAGCAGTATTGTAAACATATTGTAAACCATCACAGACAGAAAATCCAAGTCATATATAAACAAGGAGCAAATGATCAACACTGCATAATTGACGTAAAGTGCCACAAGCAAAGAATTCAAACGAACCTGACGAACCATTTCGTCTTCAACTTTTTCCTTTGAACAAGTAGCGAGTATTGCACCTGACACCGTGCCGATAATAGCAATATTGTTCACAAGAGAACCCGTGCCGTAATCCGTCACCAAAGCATAAATGCCGGATATCACACCTACTGCAAAAATGCACCAACCCCACTTTTGGAAGCCGTGCGGGAAAAGCATTGTCTTCATAATGTCAAATTTAATGTTAAACAAATCAGTTATGCATTCGAATACACTGCAAATGTAAACTAAACTTTACATATAGACAAATATTTTTGACATTATTTTGAAAGAAAAGAAGAAAAGGCAATAAGTCACCTTGATATGACAAGACAATAACAAAGGTCGCGTGCACGCACGCGACCTTATAATATTAATTAATCGACAATTTTGCCAAATCCAATTTGTAAAAATGGATAAAACAGCGAAGGGCAAGGCTTGCGAAGAGCGAGGAACCGGAGTTTACTAAGCGTAAATGAGGATTACGAGTTCAAGCGTAACGCAGCAATTCACTGTTTTAACATTTTTTACTCTTCTACAGGCTTCATGTTAGTATAAACGTTCTGAACGTCGTCATCCTCCTCAAGACGCTCAACAATCTTGTCGATTGTAGCACGCTGCTCCTCGTTAACATCCTTCAAATCGTTAGGAATACGTGTAAACTCGCTACCTGTGATCTCAAAACCTTTCTCCTCGAGTGCCTTCTGAATTGCACCGAATGATTTAGGATCACCGTAGATAGTGATTTCGTTTTCCTCCTCGTCATATTCCTCCTCTACACCGTAGTCAATGAGATCGAGAATCAGTTCGTCCATATCAAGGTCGTCCTTCTTTGTAAATGTAAACACACTCTTCTGTGTAAACATGAAGTCAAGGCTACCCTGTGTTCCAAGTGTACCACCGAACTTATTGAAGACTGCACGTACGTTGGCTACTGTACGTGTTGTATTATCTGTTGCAGCATCAACGAAGATAGCAATACCGAATGGGCCATAACCCTCGTAAGGAACCTCCTTATAATCTTTCTGGTCCTTACCCATCGCATTCTTGATTGCGCGCTCAATATTATCCTTTGGCATGTTCTCGCGCTTTGCATTGGCGATGATAGCTCTCAAGTGTGAGTTTGTATCGGGGTCGGGACCACCAGCCTTAACGGCAATGGCAATCTGTTTTCCAACACGGGTAAACACACGTGCCATGTTACCCCATCTTTTAAGTTTCGCTGCTTTGCGGTATTCAAAAGCTCTACCCATAGTAAGTATTATTTTTAGTTTGTTATTATAGTCCATATATGTTATTGTATCATTGATTATCTCTGTACAGCACCAAGACGCTTTTCAAAGTTCTCCATGAGGCGCGCCATTGTCTTGTCGATAACTTTGTCGTTAAGGGTCTGGTTGTCATCCTGCAGAATAAAGCTTACAGCATAACTCTTCTTGCCCTCTTCAAGGTTCTTACCCTCATATACATCGAACAGTGATACACCCTTCAAGAGTTTCTTCTCGGTCTCACGTGCAACCTGCTCAATCTGTGCAAATGTCACATTCTTGTCAATGAGCAATGCAAGATCGCGCTTCACAGCAGGATACTTGCTTATCTCGGCATAGCCAATCTTGGCATTCTTGATAGCCTTCATAAGTTCGGTCCAGTTGATGTCGGCATAGAACACCTCCGACTCTATATCGAATTTCTTTGTAACCTTCTTGCGCAGGATACCAAGTTGTGCAACAACCTTCTTGTTGCTCTGCGCCTGTACCTGGATGGCAGCAGAGAATATATCGCTGCTGAATGTTGTAACCAGACGCATACCAGGTTTGAAACCAAGACGATCAAAAATATGCTCGACAACAGCCTTTAGATCATAGATGGTAAGCGCACGGCCTGCCTCAATCCAGGACGAAGCAACGTTGTTGCCTGTCATCCACAGACCAAGGTGATAGCTCTCGCTGTATGGGCTGAGGATTTTATCCTCTACACGATTGCCGGCATCGAAACGATAGCTGTTACCGAACTCAAAGAACGAAAGGTTTGTGAACTTGCGGCTTATGTTACGTTGCATGCTCTCAAGACCGCCGAACAGCAATGTCTGACGCATTACATTCAAGTCATTGCTTAGCGGGTTCATCAAACGTACAAGATTCTCGCTCTTGTAACTCTCAAGCTCATCGTAATAAGCAGCTGCTGTCAAAGAGTTGTTGAGAATTTCGTTGAAACCACAACCAACCAACTGCTCCGAAACCAGATTCTGCAACTTATGGGATTTATCCTCGGCACCCTTGGTTATGATTGAAGAATGCAGTGTTGTATCAAAGTTGATATTATTGTAGCCATATATGCGCAGAATATCCTCGACAACATCACATGGACGCTGTACATCCACACGATAAGGAGGAATCTGGAGCGAAATGCTGTTCTCATTTTCGGTAACAATCTTCATCTCCAAAGATGTCACAATGCTCTTGATTGTCTCTTTGGGGAGTTCAACGCCAATGAGTCTGTTCACATAGCTGTACTCGAGTTCAACCTTGAAATCCTCAACCGGCGCAGGATAGATATCCTTGATATCCATTGATATTGTACCACCGGCAAGTTCCTTGATGAGCATTGCAGCCTGCTTTAGTGCATAGATCACATTGTTGGGGTCGGTACCACGCTCAAAACGGAACGAAGAATCGGTCTGCAATGCATGACGGCGTGAAGTCTTGCGCACCCATGTTGGATGGAAATATGCACTCTCGAGGAATACATTCTTAGTTTCCTCTGTAGTACCTGACTCAAGACCACCGAACACACCAGCAATACACATAGGCTCCTCGGCATTGCAAATCATGAGGTCGCGCTCCGAAAGTTTGCGCTCAACACCGTCGAGTGTAACAAAAGGAGTACCCTCGGGGAAAGTGCGTACTACAACCTTGCCACCCTTTATCTTGTCGGCATCGAAGCAGTGCATGGGCTGACCGTATGCGTGCAGGATATAATTGGTGATATCCACAATGTTGTTGATGGGGCGAAGACCAATAATCTGAAGTTTGTTCTTCAACCACTCGGGGCTCTCCATAACGGTTACACCCTTGACTGTAACACCGGCATAACGCATACAAGCCTCGGTATTCTGGACCTCGATATCAATCTCAAGCGAGTTGTCATCTACTTTGAAGCCATCGCATGAAGGACGGCGCAGTTCGCTTGCACCCTTGTTCTGCTTGGTATATGCATAAAGGTCACGTGCAACACCATAGTGTGAGCAAGCATCGGCACGGTTAGGAGTGATATCCACACCAATGAGATAGTCACTCTTTATATTGTAGTAATCCTTTGCAAGAGTTCCAGGAACAGCGTCGGCAGGCAGAACGATGATACCGTCGTGACTGTTACCAACGCCAATTTCATCCTCGGCACAAATCATGCCGAATGATTCTGCACCACGAATCTTACCTTTCTTTATAGTGAAGCACTCGTCGCCACTGTAAAGTTTTGTTCCTATTGTAGCAACAACAACCTTCTGTCCTGCAGCAACATTTGGTGCGCCGCACACAATCTGCACAGGATTTCCATCACCAAGGTTAACTGTTGTTATGTGCAGGTGATCGCTGTCGGGGTGGTCCACACATGTAATAACCTCGCCAATCACCAAACCTTCGAGACCACCTTTGATGGTCTGCACCTCTTCTACTCCATCGGTTTCAAGTCCCATGGATGTAAGAGCAGCCGACACCTCTTCTGGTGTCATGTCGAAATCGACATACTCTTTAAGCCAATTATAAGAGATATTCATATATTATAAATTTTATTTTCCTCAATGATTAAAGGGGCACATATAATCCAAGCATAAATGCATGACATCAGCCCACAACATTTCATCTTGCAAATTTATAATTTTTTCTCAAAAATATAAAATAAACATCTTTAATATTATTACCTTTGTAATAGAAAACATTTTAAAGAATGTGAAATGAGTGTGATTAAAAAAGGAAGAATTGAATTCATAGACCTTGCAAAGGGTGTATGCATTCTTCTTATAATCATGGGACACTGCGGTATAAATGTTGATTATCCGGGTCTTACCGTAATGCGCACACCGTTATACCTAACGCTATCCGGTCTGTTTTTCAAAGATTACGGAAGATTTTATAATTTCTTTATAAAAAAATGCAACCGTCTGTTGTTCCCTTTCCTTTTCTTCTATTTGGCAAGCTACTCGGTATTTTATCTGGCCAACGCATTTTTCCCCGGACTTATCGTCAGCGACGCCAAAGGTATATCAGACGTATTTACCCAGAATCAATATTTCAACGGCCCCATATGGTTCTTGCTTGATGTATTCTGGAGCAACATGCTGTTTTATTTAATATATACCAACCTGAACAAAGAACTGTTTCGCGGAATTGCAGTCTTTCTGTGCGGGCTCATTGGGGTTGCACTTTACAAGAGAGAGATATTCCTACCCTGCTTTTTGGATTGTGCATTTCTTTGGGCTACCATTCTTCTACTTTGGATACATGCTCAAGAAAAGCAGCATACTGTACCCGTCGGGATACGACAGGTACAACATTTTCATAGCATTGTTGCTTTTTGGAACGGCTTACATCATAGACATTAACGCACAGCCTAAAGTCTATTTTCACGACAAGATGATAGAAGGCAACCTGTTGTCCATAGTCGCTTTGGCCCTGATAAGCATAACTGCCATTCTTATGTTGTGCAAAGCCATTAAACGAATTCCGGTAATCTCATACTTTGGACGATATTCAATCATTCCGCTATGTATGCACCACCTTATTTATCGTCCGATAATGCTTGTTGTATACAAATTCATACCAGCCGAAGATGGAGGTAATTACATAGTGGCACTACTTACTATTCTCGCATGTCTGGCAGCAATTCCATTACTGAAAAAGTACATACCGGTATTCACTGCCCAAAAGGATTTGATTACAGTTTAAAACAGGTTGGATTGCTGCACGCAAAGAAATAGAATAATCCCGAAAAACTTTACCAAGTTTTTCGGGATTATATCTTTTATTAATCTAAAGTGGTTAGAACAGTGCAGCTGATTACTTGAATACGTGCTTACCGTAGCTTACGCCACGCAGATTGTAATATTTGGCTTCTCCCTGCAAACGGTTGAGAAAATCATTGTAGTCGCGTTTTTCGGCAGGAGTCCATCCCGCCTCGGCAACGGCTGCCAGACGAGGGAACATAAGATACTCTACAACCCATGGCTCAACAACCCACTCGGTCCAGAAGTTTGCCTGCACACCCATATATTTAGGTTGCAGTTCAGCAGGTATATTGTTCATTGGTTTGTAGTTATAAACGCGTTCTACGGTTTCATCGCCATAACCCTGCGAATGAGGTTCTGCAGGCAAGTTCGACTGCTTACGGTTGATATAGTAAGGAATCTGTGGCGAAAGAATTGTGTTCATACCACGCATTGCAGCATCTTTGGCAGCACCATCGGCACCAATCCATGCCATAATTGTAATATCCTCGCCCAAAGGTGCTGTATTTCCATGCAGAACCTCATTCCAGAAAATAAGTTTACGCTGTTTGTCGGCTGGTTTTGCTGCAACATGATCCTTCAGCTGCTTGTAGAAGTGGATCTGCAAGTCACGATATTTGTCCGAACCTATCTGCTTCAACAAAGCCTGACATTCGGCATTGTGTTCCCATTTGTAGGTAGGACACTCATCACCACCAAGGTGTATATAGCCAAACGGGAACATCTCAATAAGTTCGTCAATAACATCCTTGGCAAACTGCACCGCTTTAGGATTAGCAACATTTATTACATCGTTCGACACACCTTGCCACAACCATACCTCGTGTGGATTCTGTGGATCACAAGAGAGAAACTCCGGGTACGAAGCCACTGCCGCCTGTGAATGACCTGGGATATCAACCTCGGGAACAATCTCAATAAAACGTTCCTTGGCATACTTTACAACCTCCTTTATATCCTTTCGTGTGTAATAGCCACCATATCTTATTCCATCGGGCTTTACATCACCCCATGCACACACCTTGCTGTCGCGCCATGCACCCACCTTGGTAAGTTTTGGGTATTTATTTATTTCAATGCGCCAGCCCTGATCCTCGGTCAAGTGCCAGTGGAAACGGTTCATTTTGTAGGCAGCCATCACATCAATAATCTTCTTTATCTCCTCTTTGCCATAGAAGTGACGTCCTTCGTCAAGCATGAATCCACGCCAAGAGAATCGCGGTTTGTCCACAATGAATACACAAGGAACACTCCATTCGTTGATACTCTCGTCACGTACACCGGCCATAACATTGCGCGGCATAAGCTGTTTCAATGTCTGGAAAGCATAAAAAAGTCCGGCAGGTTTTGCGGCTGTAATGTCAATCCTTTTGGCAGTTACAGAGAGTTTGTACTCCTCGTCGGCCATAGATTCATCAACATAGATGAGAATATGTGCGTCGCCCTTCTTACTAAACTTCGTAACCTCCCAATTCTGCAATTTCTCTTTCTTGGCTGTTGACTTTTTGAGCTTTACATCTGTTGTCTCCTCAAGTTCTTCAACAAAGTTATCCAAGACCTTTTCAATCTCCTTGTCGGAATATTCGGGATAGCATATTACAATTTTCCCATTAAAAAGAAACTTTCCCTCACCCACATGCATTTCGGCAGGCTTAGGAATAAGCGAAATCTCCTGTGCCATTGCAGTAAAAGCAAAAAGGCAGAGAAAGAAAAATAAAAATGTCTTTTTCATGATTATTATAAGTTTAATGTTTCTCATTGAATAGTTTCAACCTCTCCTCAAGCAGTTCATAATGGTGAAGCTTTATATTTGACGAACATGCACGTATTCCTTTGCGCACACCTCCTGTTGTAGCCAGGTCTATTCCGCTAATGCCATAATAGAGTAACTCCTTCAACAACTCACCACCATCCATATCCTTGTAACCTATTGTAAAGAAAAATCCATCGCTCACAGGCTCATCAACATCTTTGTCATATACAATACAGAACCCGTTTCGCAACAAGATGTCCTTTATACGCTCTGTGCGCAGCGCATATTCCTTTATATCACCTACAAATTTATAATCTCCATCACATGCAGCCTTAAACATTGCAGCCAAAGCACATTGCGCCGAGTGCGACACACCCGAAGAGAATGAATAAAGGAAAATATATGCAAACGCAGCACCAAAACGCGCAATTCCGTAACGCAGCTTCAAGGCCTCATAAGCACGATTGTACAAACTGTCCGAAATGCATGCAACAGCAATGCGCTGTCCCGCATAACTGAATATCTTGGAGGCACTTATGAGCATAATATAATTCTTGGTATAATGCGATACGCTTGGCTGATACGGCGGTTCAAAAGGCGAGCTCATATCACGACGGAAATCCATTGTCATATAGGCCAGATCCTCAATCACAACAACATCATACTTTGCTGCCAAGCGTCCTATTATCTCAAGTTCTTCTTCTTTCAGACACATCCACGTCGGATTGTTCGGTGACGAAAAAAGTACAGCGCAAATATTACCCTGCTTGAAATACTCCTCAAGTTTAGCCTCCAGTTTCTTTCCACGATATTCGGCAATGTCAAACGAAGCAATCTTCACTCCTATTACCTGCGCCTGCATTTTCTGTACCGGGAACCCAGGATCTATGTATAGCACAGTATCACGTTTCTCGTCGAGTTGGGATGCAAGCATGAGTGACGCAAATGAAGCCTGCATTGAGCCCACGGTTGGAATACACCCTTCGGGCTTTATATCGGTATCAATAAAGGCCTTCACAAAACGCGAAGCTTGCTGTTTCAATTCTGGAATTCCATCAATTATAGGATACACCGACGCAACACCACTCTTCAAGGCCTCACATTCGGCCTTTACACCAACAGCCGATGGCGGCAAGCCGGGAATACCCATCTCAAAATGAATATACTCGACACCGGTACGAGCTTCTGCCGCACGCACCACTGCACCAATCTGACGGATAGACGCAGAGCGGATATCATCGATCTCAAGTTCCTTAACAATGGAATCTATTATATCTGGGGATACTACACACATATGTAAAAACCAATTTAACGCAGCTAATAAACCACAACTATTATATTAGTTTAAAAAGTGAGGTAACAAGGCTTGCGCAGTTTCTGTAGCCAGGAGTTCAGTGAACCTAAATGACTAACTACAGAAACAATCGTAACGCAGTTAAGAGCAAGCGCCTTTGTTGTAAAAAGGTTCAATGACAAGGCTTGTGAAATTGTGGTGGTAGGGAGTTTAGTAACCCTAAATGACCAGCCACCACAATAAGCGTAACACAGTCAGTGACCTTTTAATACAAACAATTCACGATGTAGTTCAAGGCCGTTAGTACAAGGCTTGCAGTGTTGAAAAATACCGGAGTTTAGTAAACCTAAATGAGGATATTTTACAATACTGCGTAACGCAGTTTACATCATTAGAAAGACTTACCGCAATAATTGCATATATTTGTTATATAAAAGGAATGGTGGCAAAGCTTGCGTAATTGTGGTGGTAGGGAGTTTCGTAACCCTAAATGACCAGCCACCACAATAAGCGTAACACAGTCAGTGACCTTTTAATACAAACAATTCAAGATGTTATTCAAAGCCGTTAGTACAAGGCTTGCAGTGTTGAAAAATACCGGAGTTTAGTAAACCTAAATGAGGATATTTTACAATACTGCGTAAC
>JAFZFM010000224.1 GCA_017555865.1 Bacteroidaceae bacterium | reverse complement strand
TGCGCTAATTTTCATGTTAGTGAATATGTTTTATTGTGTATAATGTTCTTTGGGCAAATTTCGCCATTTTTTGCGACATTTGAAAGAGGTTTTTACCTTTTTTATTGTAGATGCATCAAAATATCCTCATTTTAGGTGTCGGGTGTTGTTTTTTTTATGCAGAATGTATATCTTTACGGATGTAATTCAAATAAAACATTATTATGGCAAGTAGAAAGAATTTAAAGAAGGTTATTGCATTTATTGTTGATGATTTGGCTACAGAGGCTTTTTTCGCTTCATACGATGCAAAGGGTGATACAGAAGCATGGGTGGATTTGTTCAACAGAATCTTTGGTTTGAACAAAGAGTATGTTGCTCGTGTGAATCATGTTGAGCCGGGTATGCCTGCAAAGAAATATTTCAATGCTTTGTGTGATGCTTTCAATGCAGATGCAAAGGCTATACACGATGAAATAATTGCATTGTCAAAACCTGAATAACAGTTATGTCTAAAAGACTGGCGGTTTTTGTAATCGCTGTAATGTGTATCGCGGTTCTATCGGCGCAAAGGGTCGATAGAACCGTTGCCCTTTCGATAGCCGAGTATTTCAATGGATATACATCGGAAAGGTGCGTTACAAAATATGCCGGTCTTGACAAAGGACGTAATAATATTCTCGTTAATAAAAAGACCGAGGAACTGACAATCAGTTGTAATCATGCTTTTTGGGGACAGCCGTTTACGCCCGAAACTGTCGAGCGTGTGTATGATGATATACGCGCTCTGCTGCCTAAAAAGTACAAGAAATATAAAATCCGGGTCCTTTATAAAGGAAAGTCCATAGAAAAGTGTATACCTAATATATATCGTAAGAAGGATATTGAAGAATCGCGCGTCTGGGGTGATGTGGAGTATGGCGGACATGCCTGGGTGCATAACGGCTCGCGGCCTTTTAAGGTGAAGCATGGACTTGAAGGCCGGCATTTGGCTGTCGGACAAAGTCATGGCAGGTATTATTCTGCTGCGGATTCTTTGTGGAAATGGCAGCGTCCTTCTCTTTTTTGTGTAACGGAAGATTTGTTTACACAATCGATAGTTGTACCTTTCCTTATACCTATGCTTGAAAATGCCGGTGCGTTGGTCTATACGCCACGCGAACGTGATTGGCAACCGAACTGTGTCATTGCCGACAATGATGTTTCCTTTGGAACGGCACGTTATGAAGAACATGATGGCAAAAAGAATGCCTGGGAAAAAGATTCTCTGGGATATGCTTGTGCCAAAAAGGTATATTACGATGGGGATAATCCTTTTGTGATGGGAACGTCGAGGGTTGTCAAGGCTACGTCGGCAGGCAGTAAGGCGGAAGCTTCGGCTGTGTGGTCGCCGGTGATTCCCGAAGATGGCGATTATGCGGTTTATGTGGCATACAGGACTTATGAAAATTCAATTCCTGATGCAAGCTACACCGTAATGCATGCCGGCGGTTCTACTGTCTATAAGGTGAACCAGACCATGGGTGGCGGTACTTGGGTTTATCTTGGTACACATACCTTTACGGCGGGTTCAAACAAGCAACAAGGTGTGGTGTTGAGCAACGTAAGCAGCCATAAAGGTGTTCTTAGTGCCGATGCCGTGCGTTTTGGCGGTGGAATGGGCAATGTTGCCCGCGGTGATTCTATCCCCCGGGTGAGCGGTTTGCCACGATACCTTGAAGGTGCACGCTACAACTTGCAGACAGGTGGTTTTCCCGTAGAGGTCTATTCCGGCTATAATGGTGAAAACGACTATCGAGATGATATAAACTGTCGTTCTCATGCTTTGAACTATCTTTCCGGCGGTTCTGTCTATAATCCTGATACCACAGGACTCAATGTTCCTTTGGAACTTTCGTTCTCTTTTCATTCCGATGCCGGATATTCTGCCGGCGATTCCATTGTCGGCTCGTTGGGTATTGTGACAACCGATTTTGAATGTGATACTTTGGCGGCTGGCCGTTCGCGTTTTATGTCGCGCGACCTTGTCTCATATATGCTGAACAATCTGCAGGATGACCTGTATCGTGGATTGGGCTTGAAATGGCAGGTGCGTGGCATCCTGGACCGTAATTATAGCGAGTCGCGTATCCCTTGTGTGCCGTCGGTCATCTTCGAGTCGTTGTCGCACCAGAACTTTGAGGATTTGAGATATGGATTGAACCCCAACTTCAAGTTCCTGCTGGCACGCTCTTTGTATAAGTCGTTGCTGAAGCATATTGCTTATGTGCATGGTGAAAGATATGTCGTCCAACCGTTGCCTGTAAAGAATTTCTCGGTCCGTCTGTCTAAAGGCGGGGGGGCTGTGCATCTTCGTTGGGATTCTGCCGAGGACCCTCTTGAGCCGACAGCGAAAGCAAAAGGATATGTTGTTTATACAAGGGTCGGTAATGGTGGGTTCGATAACGGCGTTGTGGTGAAAGAACCGCATTTTGATGTTGTTGTCGAAAAAGGGAAGTTGTATAGCTTTAAGGTCGTGGCTCTGAATGATGGCGGTTGCAGCATGCCTTCGGAGATTCTTTCTGCTTACGTGTCGGAAAAAACGGACAAGAAAGTCCTTGTAGTAAATGGCTTCCACCGTTTGAGTGGGCCATATTCGGTTTCTGCAGCAGATAGAGTCGGCTTTGATATGGATCTTGACCCCGGTGTCGCCTATGTGCGTACTCCAGAGTTTTGCGGTAATCAGCTCGATTTGTTGCGTGAGAATATCGGTTATGAGGACGGCTTGGGATTGAGCGGTAACGAATTGGATGGAATGCTTGTTGCTGGAAACAGCTTCGATTACCCTTATGTGCACGGAAAGGCTTTGGCTGCCAATGGCATGACATTTGTTTCGTGTGGCAGTGATGCAGTGATGGCCGGTGATGTCGATATGGCGGAATATGATGCTGTGGATATCATTCTTGGTGTCGAAAAGCAAGGTGGACGGGCTGTTGGGCTTGGGTATGATGGAGCTTACAAGACCTTTCCGCTGGAATTGCAGAATAAGATAAGAACGTATTGCGAAAAGGGCGGCAAATTGTTTGTGAGCGGTGCGTATATAGCGAGTGATATGTATGTGAATGAGCATGACAGAAGGTTTATACGCGAAGTGTTGCGCCTAGATTATGGCGGTTCTGTCTATGATTCTACCGAAGACGTGGTTTGTGGCTCGGGGCTGGAGCTGCCGGTGTGCCGCAAGGTGAATGAGGTGTGTTACGCCGTGCCTTCCCCAGATGTTCTTGTTCCTATAAATGATGCATTTGTCTCCTTTATTTATAAAGGTAACAGAAAGAGTGCTGGCGTGGCATATGCGGGCAATTATCGTGTGCTTTCTACTGCTTTTCCTTTTGA
>JAFZFM010000223.1 GCA_017555865.1 Bacteroidaceae bacterium | reverse complement strand
TCAAAGGCGCATAGCGGGCTATGTAACTGCGAAAAAGGGAAAAACAGGCAACAAAGCCACGGGTAAGCGAGAGCAAAGAAAGTTTACTTGCTTTGCCGAGCGGGAGTGGGTTCGTGCAACAAAGGGCATAAAAAGACAAGTACTTCTTGAGGACAATGTAAATAATATTTTTGAAAGAAATTTAAACAGCTTCTTAAATTAAGGATATGTTCCAGTTGTTGATATACCTGTATATCGGAGCTACATCATTGACCGATGAGGGTACGCAAACCTGCGCATTTCTTTTGCATTTTGCTTGTTCCTCAATAGGTATTACATCAGATCCTCTACGTTCTGCTTCTTCTTGCCCTTGGCATCGCGCTTTGCCTGCTTTGCCGCCTGCTTTTCGATATACTCGGACCAAGGCTCGACATCGGTCTGGATAATGAATTTGTACTCGTTGTACGATTCATCGACATTCTTGACGGCCTTGTAGTCGATTGTACGTGCCGATGTCCTGCTTATGATGTGCTGTGTCATGTTCAGCTCAACGGCATATCCGTCACAGAACGCCTGCTGCTTGACAAGCTTGCCCGATGATGTCTCAACCAGGTCGTTGCCGTTGTCCTTGAGGAAGGTGAGCAACTTGTGGTAGGTCTCGTCGTTGTAGAACTTCACCATCACGCTCGATGCCTGGTTGTCTCTACCCATCTGCACAAGGATGGTGTAGTCCTTTGAACTTGGGCGCACGTCCTCCTCGGCATCGGCAATGATAGCCAGGATATTGAGTGTTACCTTGAGTCCGTCTGTCTTGCTCAATACCCAGGTGTTTGTCTCGTCGTCATACTTGAATTTGTTCTCCTTGAACTCCTTCTTGCTGAAACCAAGATACTTGGAGTAGGGTAACTCGCTCTGTGCCTGCACGGCGAATGCTGTGCAAAGGAACATAAGTAATAGTACTGTCTTTTTCATAATGAAAATGATGTGGGATTATATGTTTCAATAAAGATGATGATGCGTCGGTAAAGATTCTGAACTCTTGTCTGTAGTCCGACACATCACCAAATTATTATATCTGCAATGTTATTATTTGCCAGCCTTCAATACGACGCTAAGGTTGATTGACTCTACTCGCTCTGCCACGCTGTCGAAGACTGCGTTTACGGCAACGTCATCGGCATCCTGGAACATGTATACCTCTTCATCGCGGTACGCGGGTGTAATCTCGCTTACCTTGATGGTCATGTATACTTCCTGTATATTGTAATTAATATATATATTATTAAATGATATGGCAAAATTATATAAATTCAATGTAGTTACCTAAATATCGATGTTTACAAAATGGTTTACAATGTTGGTTTTGGTATGTAAACATGTGATGTATGTAGCCAAATGTAGGACTTGCTCCCTTGAAGGTTCTGTGGAGCAGAAGTAATCTTGCATAAAATGGAATGTCATGGCCGATATGACAGTGTAAGGTCAGATTGCCGGCTCATGGTATGCAGGATATGTCTTTGAATAAAGTAACAATATGGCAGTTGACCCACGGGTATTTCTCATCTCTCACACAGGGTTCGACATGATACTAACATTGAGTTATTAAGTTTGGGGTCAACACCTATATTATTCTAAAATAGGTTTGGCTACCTTTGCATCCGACAAAAGAGATTAACGGATAATGTTTTATTAAACTATGAAGTACATATTCATGTAAGAAGAGAGGTTTTAATGTGTTTAAGGTCTATTTTCGGGAGAAAATCAGTAGCTTTGTAGAAAAGTTTAGCTGAAATATATGAAGCAATATACAGTAGTGGTTATTTTTGCTATCTAACATGTATTTTACTATGCGGAACGATATAGGATTTTAAATGTTTGTGTGCTTTTGTGACATGAGAACTACAAGATTATACATTTTCCTGGCATTGGCAGTGCTATTTGCGGCGGTAGGGGCATTTGTTATAGCGAAGCGCCATAATGTATTGTTTCATGATGGAAAGAGTGACTATGTAATTGTGTTATGTGCCGATGCTTCTACGTCTGAGCAGACATCAGCTAAGGAGCTACAATTATATTTGGAGAAAATCGGTGGTGTTACGCTACCTATTGTAGATGAGAATCAAATAGAAGATGGACAGAAACACATCTTTATAGGCTTCAATAAGGAATATGCAGAAAAGTTCAATGTGAAATGTCCGTAAAATGATGATGAGGGGTACACATATTGTTCTGTTGGTGAGAATATTTGGATTTATGGTGGTAAGCAACGCGGAACTATCTATGGTGTCTTTTCGTTTCTTGAGAACGAATTAGGTATCAGGTGGTACAGTGCCGATTGCACAAAGATTCCAACCATTGAAAAGTGGGGTTTCAAAGGCTTGATGCATAGCGAAAAACCGTTTGTAGAGTACCGCCACTTGAATTATTGCATGGCGAATTCTAACGCTGATTGGTTGGCGCATAATAAGTGTAACATGGGGTGGAGTGTGCATGATAATGAATATGGTGGACTTACAGGATATTGGGGCTGCCACACATTCAGTTACTTTATCTCCACAGGAGAATATTTCGAAGAGCATCCTGAATACTTTTCAATGAGAGACGGCAAACGCACTCCCTACACGCAGCTATGCCTGTCAAACCCCGATGTGTTGCGGATATGTACTGAGAAGATGAAACAGGTGATTGCCGATAACCCGCAATATTGGGTGTACGACTTGTCGCAGAATGATAATCATTTTCCATGCGAGTGCGATGAATGTCGTGCCATAGAAGATAAATACGGTGGTCATTCGGGTCTGATGGTGTGGTTTGTCAATCAGGTTGCAGATGCCATTAAGACACAGCATCCTGACAAATACATTGGTACATTTGCTTATCAATACACGCGTCGGGCTCCCACAAACATCTCTCCGCGTGACAATGTACTCATACGTCTGTGTAGCATTGAGTGCTGTTTCGCTCATCCTTTGGAAGAGTGTGAACACAACCAATCCTTTATAAAAGATATGGAGGATTGGTCCAAGATAGCATCCAATTTATTCGTGTGGGACTATGTTGTAAACTTTCGTCAATATGTAGCTCCGTTTCCCAACTTCGGTGTGCTGGCCCGGAATATAAAGGCATTCAAGAAATACAACGCTATGGGAATCCAGGAATTGGGTGTGTACAATTCGTATGGCACCGAGTTTCATGATTTAAGAACTTGGGTTATCAGCAAACTATTGTGGAACCCCAGCCAAGATGCTATGGCTTTAGCTGCTGAATTTATCAATGCATACTACGGCACGACAGCCCCATACGTACAGCAGTACTTCGACCTTTGTCATTCCCTAATCAATGATAGTACGGTGCTGGGAATATACGACGGTGATACTAACCCTCTCTTCACAGATGAGTTTATTGCGCAAGGAAAAATCATATTAGACCAAGCTAAACAGGCATCGGCATCTGCCAGCGAAGAAATTCGTTTCCGTGTCGAGCAATTGTGTCTGCAAATTGACTATATGCGAATGATGCGTTACCCTAAAGAGTCGAAAGAGGATGGT
>JAFZFM010000222.1 GCA_017555865.1 Bacteroidaceae bacterium | reverse complement strand
TCAACCTTAATCGTTCACTTGTATTCTCAATCAAGTCTTTCTATATCAACTTTTTGTCGCGCAAAAAGTTGCAAAAACGCCCGGCACAGAGTTCTGCAGTCGAATGAAGCTTTGTTCGTGAGTACGTAGACATCACTCAGTCGCTTCATTCTTGCCGTTGTTGTATTAACGCTCAAAATTAGGGAACGGGGTAACTCGCTCTTCATGTAATAACAGCAACGCCAATAACCACCGCTCAAACATCCCCCGTTCTGGTCCCTCATTTCTCGCTAACAACAACTCTGCCTCACACAGTGCCGGTTTTTATTTGAAGTTACTACTGCTGATGGTAACTAATCATAGGGTTGTACATTGGTGCGCATTGTAACGTAAAAAGGTTACTGTTCGCTTACTCGCAGCTCTGACTTTGTTCTCTACTTCTTTAAACGGACTTTATTGTCAATGATTTCTATTTTTTCCTCGTTGCACAGGTGACGAAGAAGGGATTCAAGATTGCTGCGCGAGAGATTGAGTTTAGCAAGCTCTTCTACCGGGTGCAATTCGCCATCGGCAAGGAGATTTTCAACAGCAGGGATATTCACGTTCTGTTGAGCCGACGTTTGCACATCGGAAGTATTAGCACGTGCGGCTACACACACATCGCAACGATTGCAAGATGGAGCGTTCTTTTGACCGAAATACTCGAGCAACACACGGCTACGACATTTGTCGCCAGCGGTGGCATAGGTAACGATAGACTCTAGCCTGCGAGCAAAATGAGCGCGGCGCTCGTCATAGACTTCGGGAGTAAAACGCAAATCGCTACCAAGCACACGACGGCGTGTAAAGGTTATTATGGGGCATTTCTTCGATGGAGCATAGGCTACAAGCCCCTTGCTTGCAAGCGAAACCAGAATCTCGTACATGCGATGACGTGACAGTTTTGTAATGCGCGAGAGATAGCGTTCATCTATAAAGACGTAATCGCTAAACAGCCCACTGTAATTACGCAGCAGAGCATTGATGAGCAACTCGTAATCGGCAGGCAGACCACGGAAATGGAAAAGGTTGTCCTTGTCTACTATGAAACGTACACGGGACGAGTATTCCATCTCCTCGACATACTCAATGTAGCCCATGCGTGTAAGAAGGCGCAATGCGCTGTCGGTCTGCAGTGTGGGACGACGGTACTGCTTGCAGAAATCGCCAAGCGAGAATTCAAAGGTGCAGTCAAGACCATCGCCGAGTGCCATGCTATAGTAGTAGCAGACTTCGTCGTAGATGGAACGGATGAAATCCTGTGGAGGATAGTTATCGGAAAGGCGACGAGAGACTGTCTGTTTGTCGGTTCGGCTCAAAAGAGTTACCGCGTAGGCTGTTTCACCATCGCGGCCGGCACGGCCAGCCTCCTGAAAATATGATTCAATGGAGCTTGGAAGGTCCACATGGACAACAAGGCGTACATCGGGCTTGTCGATACCCATGCCGAATGCATTAGTAGAGACCATAACACGGACTCGGCCACTTTTCCAAGCCTCTTCCTTGGCGTCCTTGCTCTCGGGGGAAAGACCTGCATGGTAGTAATCGGCTGTTACACCTGAGGCTACAAGAAAATCGCAGATTTCCTTTGTCTTCTTACGGTTGAGGGTATAGATTATTGCAGAGCCGGGTATGCGGTCAAGTATATGAAGCAGTTCCTGGGGCTTGTTTTCGGTACGTCGTACAACATATACAAGATTCTTGCGCTCGAAGCTCATGCTGTAGCAGTTTTCGGTGGCAAAGCCCAACTGCTGCTGTATGTCGCTTACCACATCGGGGGTGGCTGTTGCTGTGAGCGCCAATACAGGCACACCGGGAAAGAGAGTGCGCAACTGCCCTACCTCGCGGTATGCAGGGCGAAAATCGTGTCCCCATTGAGATATGCAATGAGCTTCGTCGACTGTGATGAGTGTTACATTTACCTTGGATATCTTTTTCAAGAACAGTTCGGAGGTGAGCCTCTCGGGGGAGATATAAAGGAACTTGTAACCGCCAAAGATACAGTTCTCGAGGGCAGTAACGACATCACTGGTGCGCATGCCCGAATATATGGCTGTAGCTTTTATGCCACGACTGCGCAGATTGGCGACCTGATCCTTCATCAACGCGATGAGCGGGGTTATTACAATACACAAACCCTCGCGCGCCAAAGCTGGAACCTGAAAGGCTATACTCTTGCCACCACCTGTGGGCATAAGGCCGAGCGTGTCACGCCCGGCCCCTATGCTGTCGATTATCTCGCGCTGGATTCCACGAAAATTATCGTAGCCCCAATATTTCTTCAGTATTGTATTGTATATCATTTCCCGTCGCGGGTTGCACGTGTGCGTATACTCTCTATCTGCAACTGCACCTCGCCGTGCTTATAGGTATTCTCTTCCAAAGTGTAACATATATCGAAAGATTGTTTCGACTTTATGTATTTTGCCTGACGGCTCTGACCGAAAGCTATACCGTTAAAGACTATATTGGACTTGTCGTCGACAAGCTCCAGTTTTATATGCTCCTGACGACGGCCGACAACCTTACTTGTACCATAATCGCATACGTTGCGTGTACAGAATATAGGTTTGCTGTTCTCGGGGCCATGAGGGGCAAATTTCTTGAGGTCGCTGAAGAACTTGCGGGTTATCTGATGGAAACCGATTTCGGCATTTATCTCAATGGCAGGAGCCATTTGCTCGGGCAGAATGTTCTCGGCTACAAACTCCTCGAAACGGGTTGCAAAGGATTCGATATTCTCTACCTTCAACGAGAAACCGGCTGCGTAGGTGTGTCCACCGAAGTTGTCGAGTAAATCGCGACAGCTCTCCATAGCCTTGTATACATCGAAACCAGTAACGGAACGTGCAGAACCGGTAGCAATATCACCGGTACATGTCATTACCACAGCTGGGCGATGGTAGACCTCGGTGAGACGGGAAGCGACGATACCAATGACACCACGGTGCCAGTCGGGGTTGAAGATGACTATGGCACGACGCTCGTCGAAACTCTCGAGGCTCTCGACAATGTTGTTAGCCTCCTCGGTCATGCTCTTGTCAAGTTCCTTACGAGTCTCGTTATACTCGTTTATCAGGTGGCTCATGGCCATGGCTGTGTCGATATTGTTCTCTATGAGCAGGTCGACAGCCATCTTGCCTTTCTGCACACGGCCCGAAGCGTTTATTCGTGGGCCAATCTTGAATATTATATCGTTGATACTTATTTCCTTATCACCAAGACCACATACGTTTATTATGGCCTTGAGACCTGTGCTTGGGCTATGGTTTATCTGTTTTATACCATGACAGGCAAGTATGCGGTTCTCGCCCATTATGGGAACGAGGTCCGAGGCTATGCTCACAGCCACAAGATCGAGCAGTGAATATAGTTGTTCGGAGGGTATGCCGTTGTCCATAGCAAATGCCTGCATGAACTTGAAGCCCACACCACAACCCGAGAGATGAGGATATGGGTAAGTCGAATCGGCACGCTTGGGGTTGAGGATTGCCACAGCACACGGCAAGGTTTCGTCGGGCACATGATGGTCGCAGACAATGAAGTCTATTCCCAATGATTTGGCATAAGCTATCTCTTCAATAGCCTTGATTCCGCAGTCGAGTACTATGATGAGTTTCACTCCTGTGGAATAGGCATAGTCGACACCTCGTTTAGAGATGCCGTAACCATCTTCGTTGCGGTCGGGGATATAGTAATCTATATTCGACGAGAACTGCTGCAGAAACTTATAGACCAAGGCCACCGCTGTAGTGCCGTCGACATCATAGTCGCCATAGACAAGTATACGCTCCTTTTTACCAAGAGCTTTGTTAAGGCGTGCAACAGCAATGTCCATATCGTTCATCTTGAACGGGTTGTGCAAGGCACTGAGCTTTGGACGGAAAAAGTTTCTGGCTTCGGCAACGTTGGTTATTCCCCTGTCGACAAGCAAGTTACAGAGTATTGGGCTTATATCCAACTCGGCCGAGAGGGTATTAGCTATCTTTTCTTGCTCGTTTGCGGGAGGCTGATAAATCCATTTACGTCCCATTGTATATTGCTTTTATTTTTTTGCATTGTCGGGCGAGAGCTATCCTTATCAACAGTTTCAACATCAATTACGTTCATCGGCAACCAAAATGTGCCTGTAAATATACTTGGCACAACGTACTGTTGCGACAACACCCTATTGAGTGCAAGATAATTCTCTCAATTTGTAAAGATACAGAAAAGTGTAATAAAATAAACATTGATTCCGTAAAAATTTTTACAGAACCAATGTTTTTATGCAAAGGGATATACTGCGGGAGAAACAACAGCCGCTGCCTGCCAGGCACTCAATTATACATGAATCGCTTTATACTCTGCTTAGGTGTCTTTTCAAAAGGCTCTGTACGGATTTCACAGATACTTATCTTACTATAGGAGGGCAACATGGCATTAAGGGCAAAAACCTGACGCTCCACCTCGGCACGCAGATATTTCTCACCAACAGAAACCGAAAAGTCCATATCGACAACCACAAGCGCAACCAATGCAAACTTGCGGCTTACCACCAACGATTCAACAACCTTTGGCAGACTGTTTATCATCTCTTCAATCTCCTCGGGGTATATATTCTGGCCGCTGGCTGTAAGAATCATATTCTTGCAACGTCCTTTTATATATATGTGCCCCTTGCGGTCGCGTATTGCCATATCACCTGTCTTGAGCCAGCCGTCGCGGGTAAAGGCAGCCTTGGTTGCTTCGGGATTGTTGTAATACCCTTCGGTAACCACCTCACCACATACCTGTATCTCACCAGGAATTCTTGCGGGATGTTCCGAATCGATACGTACCTCTATGGTAGGGGCCGCTATGCCACCTTCGTAGCCAAGCATGGGGTGTGACCAACATTTATAGCTGATTAGCGGACCACACTCGGTCATTCCATAGCCTACCACATATGGTATCCTGAGCAACTGCATGACATCGTCGACATCCTTGCCTATTGCCGCGCCTCCAATGAACAGACCGGCATAACCGATATTCTCGCCAAAGACAGACATTATCTTTGAACGTATTCTGCTTATAACAAATGAACGCAACCCCGGAACAGCAAGCATGAGTCGCATTGCAGGTTTTCTGAGAACTGGAATAACCTTTGAACGGAATATCTTTTCTATTAACAGAGGTACTGTTATGAACATGAAGGGCTTGACATTGGCAAGCGCCGACAGCAGACGCGCCGGAGTGGGTTTTGCGGTGAGAATATTAAGATGACAACCACCGGCAAGTGTGAAGATGAAATCAAATGTCAGACCCATAATGTGCGCCAGAGGAAGCATGGAGAGCACAGCACCATCAGTCTTTTGGGGAATGAGCCTGCGTGCAACCTCTATATTGCCCGAGATGGATTTTGCACGCAGCATAACACCTTTGGGCGCACTACTTGTACCCGATGTATAACTTATGAGTACAAGATTCTCGAGTTCGCTCTTGCAATAATTTACATTGGTTACTGCAACGCCACCCGGGAACTTTGTTGTAAAAGCCCTCTTGGCATTGCTGCACATTGTTTCGAGACTCTTTGCAGAACCCGGAGCCGGAGCCAACGACACTAGATCGACAAGACCCAAAAAGTTATCGAACACAGCAAAGCGAGGAAGAATATCATCGCGTTCAAGTGCTTCGGATATATTTTTATCGACCAACAGCATTCTGCTACCCGACAGACGGGTAAGATCGGCAATATTGCTTGGCAAAAAATCGGGCAGCAGCGGAACTGCAACTGCGTCGTATGAAACTATGGCAAGGAAAGAGATACACCACTCTGCCGAGTTCTTTGCGCAAATCGCAATCTTTTCACCCTTGGAAATGCCGCACTCACGGAACAACAGGTGCATTTTCTCTATGGATTCGGCAAGAGCCGCATAGGTGTATGTATTAGCCCCGTAATTGGACACAGCAGGTTTGTCCCAATTCTTCTTTATTGCTTCGTCGATGTAATTTAAAAAGTGAACCATATATAAAATATTAAATAACAATATGTTTGCAGCAGTGAGCTGCTGCAAGAACAGTGGCAAATGTATTACAAAGCGACGAAACCTCCTCAAAAATTGCACAAATTAAACCCATTTGTGCAATTTTTGAGGAGGTTATTGTTTTTATGAGCCTTTATTTTAACCCATTTTTACAAAAAACAGGCGACTCAGTATTGAGCCGCCTGTATGTGTATAGAGCAGATACCCGATTACTTGATACCGAGTTTCTTGCGGATTGCCTTTGGAAGCGCATCTTTGTGAACAACGATGTTCATAGTCTTGTATCGTGCAAATGCCTTAGAAGCATACCAGATACCTTTGTGTGCACCAGCCTCGCCCCAAGAGTTCTTGACCATGTAGTACTCTACACCGTCATTGTCCTTAGCGATACCAAAGATCTGCATACCGTGGTCGTCTGTTGTTTCCCAGTTGTCATAAGCGATTTGACGCTCCTCCTGTGTACACCATTTCTCGGTTGATGGCTTTGGAGTATTCTTCTTCTCCTCCTCGCTGAGGTTAAGCCACTTTGCCATATCTGAACCCTGGAGATCGGCGCTCTTTGCAGCGTCGGGCATATATGCCTTACCATCGCGTGTAAAGCCCTTCTCGCTTACGTCGCTACCCCATGCTATAGTGTAACCGTTCATGATAGCATGGTCAAACACCTCCATGAACTCGTCGATAGGAAGGTTGTATGACTGAGCCCAACGCCAGTTGTCCTGAATCTCAAGAACAAAAGGCTTGTAGAATGGGTGGTGTGTGTAAGATGTAAGTGACACATAGTCGCTTGCATTCAAACCCAAAGACTCATAGAATGACTTTGGAGTATACTCCTTACCGTTGTAAACGAACTTCTCGGGACGAACACCAAGATAGATGTCGTGTACAGACTCGATAACCTTTTTCCAAAGTGGAGTACCATCGGGGCTTACCTGAAGGCTGCGGTGCTTGCCCTCGGCAATAGCAGCAACAACAGCGTCGCTTACTGCAGAAAGTTCGTTGTGAACGCTGAGTTCCTTGCCATACATTACACCCGGACGCATTTCAGCCTCGGGAACAAGACCGAAAGTCTCCATACCGTAGATTACATCGTAGAATGAACCACCCTGTGAGAAAGACACATCACCGTGAGTGCGAACTGCCTTGTCGGCACGGTCGAGGTATGTGTTGTGTACAATAAACATCTCAGAGAAGTCGTACTCACCCTTACCCATGCGGAGAAGCTCTGACTCAATGAATGCCAATGAAGAGTAGCACCAGCAAGTACCTGCCTGGTTCTGGTTCTTAATGCTTGTGATGGCATTTTCCTTAACTACAGTGAATTCGGGAGCAGCGGCTTTCTCCTGGGCAAAAGCACCAAGACCTACGAATGCCAATGCTGCGAACAAAATTGATTTTTTCATAGTTCTTTTATTTAATATGGTTTATGTTTTTAAAAGGTTGCTTCTTCGGTAATACCTTTCATTGCCTCGGCTATTCTTACCTCGAGTTCCTCGGCAAGTTCAGGATTATCGGCAATGACAGCCTTTGTGCGGTCACGTCCCTGTGCAAGTTTGGTATCGTTGTAGCTGAAGAATGAGCCACTCTTTTTAATTATACCGTACTGAACACCAAGGTCTACGATTTCACCGGTACGGGAAATACCCTCGCCGAACATGATATCAAACTCGGCCTTGCGGAACGGAGGTGCCACCTTGTTCTTTACAATCTTTACACGTACAGAGTTACCTATTGCATCCTCACCCTCTTTAAGCTGGCTTACACGACGGATATCAAGACGCACCGACGCATAGAACTTGAGAGCGTTACCACCGGTGGTAGTTTCGGGATTACCGAACATTACACCGATTTTCTCGCGCAACTGGTTGATGAAGATACATGTGGTATTTGTTTTGCTTATAGCCGATGTGAGCTTGCGGAGTGCCTGAGACATAAGACGTGCCTGCAAACCAACCTTGTTATCGCCCATCTCGCCCTCAATCTCGGCTTTTGGTGTCAACGCCGCAACAGAGTCGATCACAATGATATCAATTGCCGATGAACGGATAAGCTGCTCGGCAATCTCGAGCGCCTGCTCGCCACAGTCGGGCTGCGAAATGAGCAGGTTGTCGATATCGACACCCAATTTCTGCGCATAAAAGCGGTCAAAAGCATGCTCGGCGTCAATGATGGCAGCAATTCCACCCATCTTCTGCGCCTCGGCAATCGCATGGATTGCAAGCGTTGTCTTACCCGATGACTCGGGACCATAAATCTCAATTATTCGGCCACGTGGATATCCACCGACACCGAGGGCTGCGTTAAGACCTACAGAACCTGTAGGGATAACCTCAACTTCCTCGAAACTGTCGTCACCGAGCTTCATGATAGAGCCCTTGCCGAAGTTCTTCTCTATCTTATCCATTGCAGCCTGCAAAGCGCGTAGCTTTTCATTGCCTGCAATATTTTCCATTTCTTCTTTCTTTGCCATTTGGTTATTGTTCATTAAGAAGAGGGTGAATAAAAAGATAAAGTCCAAGGCTTACACAGCCCGCAAAACCGCAGTCTACAAAGCGTAAATGAGGATTTTAAGGGCAAGCGTAACGATAAAAACTTGTGCAAACGAGTTAAACATAAAGTCTTTAATGTTTTACAACGAATAAAGCCAAGCCCGTGCGTTTGCCTAACTTACTTTTTACTCTATCTCTTACACTATTTAAAGTTCCAAGTCCTTGTCAAACTCCTCATGCCAAGGCAAACCCTGGATGTTCAACTGCTCCATGAATGGATCGGGATCGAACTGTTCTACGTTCCATACACCGGGCTTGCGCCAGATTCCCTTCATGTACATCATAGCACCAATCATTGCAGGAACACCTGTTGTATAGCTTACACCCTGCATACCGGTCTCCTTATAAGCCTCCTGGTGGCTGCAGTTGTTGTAAACGTAGTATGTGCGTTCCTTACCATCCTTGATACCACGAATTCGGCAACCGATTGATGTCTCGCCCTCGTAGTTCTCGCCCAAATCCTGTGGGTTTGGAAGCACTGCCTTGAGGAACTGCAAAGGAACAATCTTCATACCGTTGTAGTCAATTTCGTCGATACGCGCCATACCGATGTTCTGAATTACGCGG
>JAFZFM010000022.1 GCA_017555865.1 Bacteroidaceae bacterium | reverse complement strand
TTCGGCATTGAACATCTGACAGGTGGATAGTGTCTCGTCGCTCTCAATCAGATTGAGTATTTCATAAGGCATTTGATTGTCTGCACCCCACGGAATATATGACAGTCCTTCATCTATGACAACAGGCGGTATATCCTGCTGCTCCTTGAATACCTTGCTGCTATCTACCGTAAAGGCAGCACTTGCCTTTGCATTGGGTAAAAGTTCTACACTGCTTAAATTAAGAAACTCCATAATCTTGCTTTGTTTTCAGCAAAATTATGGAGCATATAAGGTGCGGTAAAAGACAGAACTACAAAATAAAACGACCTGCCGATTTGAGCATTGTCAAGAGGCTTGGCAGGTTCTACTGGGTACAAAGATAATACAATCTTTGCTTTTACACAAATGAAGGCACGAACTGTATGCCAAGAATAGATGCAATCCTGAAGAAACTTGATAACTGAATATCTGCTTTCCCTCTTTCCACTCGTGCTATGTAACTTTGGTCGCGTCCTAATTTCTCTGCAACCTCACGCTGTGTCAATTTTAGCTCCATACGACGTTCTTTGAGCATATTACCATAAAACCACGCCAAAGATTGCTCGTCAAATTCATTGCGAGTTTCTGTACCATGAGTGCCGTATTTGTCATCAAGCATCTTGTTGGTAGTAGAAAGTTTTGCTAATTTGTCTTCGTTAATCTTTCTCATAATTCAAGGTCTTTTAATATTTTCTCTGCTTTATTTATCTGTTTCTTATAATCCTTTTCCGACTTTTTTAGAAAACCATTCAGCAAAAGTATTCGGGTGGATTGTATTATGTTGTCGTGGTCAATAGCAAACAACACCGTCCTATATTCGTTTGTTCCCACCGAAACACGCATTTCGTATAAATCAGTATTCACAAGATGCTTGACAAACTTATTTGGCAACGCATAGACAGTCTGAATAACATTGAAAACGTGTTCAAATTTCACCTTTACACTTTCAGACAACCCATCGTAGAACTCTTCAAACTCCTGCGACTTGTATATTACACGAATATCAGTTTTATTTGCTCCTTCACTATTCATAGTGCAAATATAACTAATTAGTCATATTCCAAACAAATTTCAAGAAGAAAAATATCGCTAAAAGATAAAATTTAACACCTCTACATATACACCTCCATACCATTTATCTCAAAAATACAAACATCGCGTATGGTGCGTATCTCCCGGCTATCGAGCAGCTTTATACGGCGAGTGCCTTTGTAGAAATCGTACCGAAGCGGAACTGCATTGCGGTAATGCAATATCTCACCGTTGCTTTTCCATAGTGAAAGATCAACGGGGTCGCCTGCCTGGAGCATTTTGCGTAGTGTCGAAATATGTATTGCCTTTGCCATAGTTATTTGAATGTCTTGTCAAATTGTTTTGTGAATGTCCTTGAATTGATTTCGTAAGGCCTTTCAAAGGTCATACGATTGTCCGCATATTTCCAAGTGAACTTTACGATATACTTCTCCTTGTCATCATCTGCATACTCGTATGTGTAATCCGTAATAAGTATGCGTGCACTGTTGTTCCAAATCAAAAGGATTTCGGGTGATGTCAAGAAGTCCATTACCAACTTCATCATTTCGGGCGACAACCTCACCGACTCAAATTCATAAAGCACCTCGTTGCTTGCATCATAGTATGCCGTTATGCCACCGCATACCGCCTCGCTCTTCTGCGTTTTCATCTTCGTGGAGGTTTTGCCATAAAGAGCAAGCACCTCCCGAATATTGAACGCATTATAAAAGCTACAAACCAAATCGGGTGCCTCTGTCCTTATATAGTAGGTGAAACATCTTTCTCCAACCTTGCACTGCACGCAATGCAATATAGCACCACCTTCACCGCCAACATCAAGCCACACTTCGTAAAAATCAAAATAGATACTATCAATACCGGCAACACCAGCTGTTTCCGTATATACTACCTCTTTTGTTTTCAGTTCACCTTCAGCAGTAGAATAGACATAAGTAAGAGTAAGACTAACATCTTCCCCTTTCTCCGCATAATATAGCAATTCATCTTCATAAACACGGTCATAGTCCACCTCCTTTACTTTTACGGTAGAGAGGAAATTGTATTTGACAAAGTGCTCAACATTCGTCGTCGGCTTGACTCTACAATATAGCACCTGCAATATAGTAATATCCACCTCTTCGCCTCCCTCGTTCTCCACGTCAAGCCCGAACTCACAATACGAAAGCCCCTTATCCAGCATAAACTGCTCGATAAGCTGCTTCATATCATAGAGCGACACCTTGCCGTTATATGGTAACAACTCACCCGAATAGAGGTTGTCATAATTCCCACTGTTCCTGTATAGCGATACACACACCTTATCGTAATCGGTGGTGTAATCAATCTTCGGTATATCCAAAGAGTAAAGCACTTTGGTAGATATAAATGTCTGTCGTTTAATCATAAGGCTGTTCCGTTTGGTCGGTGGCAAAGGTAGCCGGCAAACGGGGTTGCATAAAAGACAGCACCCGATGCCGGGTGCTGTGCTCCGCTATTTGTGATTTAATAATCTTCTGCGCTCTTCATTCATTACACGCATTTCAGTATTGAAACATTCGCGGTAAATGTCGCTGTAGCCGACCAAATTCTGCCATTCATCGTATTTCTCCAATGTCTCGCGTATGGTGTGAGCCGATGAAAAAAGAATATCCAAATCAGCTTGCTTGATGTGCTCAAAATTCAACATACCGCTGTACTCTTATACTCAAACATCAACCTGTCAAAAATATTCTCATTGATGTTTAGGCCAAACTTTGCCTTGAGGTAAAAGGCATATCTCAACGCCTTTATAGCTTCCTTTGTATGGCAAACTGCACTCTCTGTCTTGTTAGGATTTTTTACATAGACTTTCCAAACTCTGCCTTTCTTTTCGGCTGTGATAACTCTCTTTGATTTAATTGCTCTCATACTATCAAAAAATTAAAATGAATAAACCAACATATTGTAAACTGTAATTTCGGACTCTCCGCAAATACGCTCGGCAATTCTGCTTGCCTCTTCTTTGCTGTGTGCCTCAACCGACAAAACGAAAATTTCATTATCAAAATCTTCAACCTCAACTTGAAACGATTTTATGCAATCGCAAGAGCTGGAGAGATTTTTTCTTCTATTGCCGTACTCTTCAAATGGCAATAACTCATAAGCCGATGTGTGAACTGAATGTGTCATAACTGTATGCTTTTAATTGATGATTAATGTTTATGCACTGCGCTTTCGCTATCGAGATTTTTTATGTGCATACAAGGGCAACACGGTAAGGATATAGCCTCACAAGGATTATAGGAAAAATTTACCCGACGGGCAGACAGAAATTGTTTGGTAAAGCGACAAAAAAAGAGCGACAAAGAATTTTCAATTATTCCTTATCACTCTGCCTGTCCTTGTGAATATCCGTGTGGTGCTACCTTCGCACCGAAAAAAGCCGTAGCAGGAAGTATTGCAGTGCTGTTATCACCAATGCCCCAAAAGCAAGCAGTGGCACATTGCACATCGGCTGTTATTGACTGAAGAGGGCGGTATAAAAACAAGAAGCCCCTACAACGCAATGTTGCAGGGGCTCTGAACTCAATATGTAATATCACAACGCTTTCAATGCTTTCAAAAGCATCAAGGTTACGAGGGTTAACAATAGTAATCTTAGGGGGCACTGCAAGGTATAATAATATACATCGGAAACTCCGCTATAAATCTTCGAGTATTTTCTTTGCCTCCTCATTGCCTGCGGCAGCAGCTTCACGGTAGAGGTCCTTTGCAAGGCTCTTGTCGCGACTCACGCCTTTTCCGTTGTAATAGCAATCGGCCACACGCTTGGTTCCGCGGTGGTCGCCAAGCAGGTGAAGCTCCTTGGCATACTTATATGCCTCCTTGTGGTTGCCTGCCTGCTGCTCCAGCTCATACATGAACAGCAGTGCGATGTCGAGTTTCGCATCAGCCGCCGCCTTCATATAAGCGCTTCCGTCTTCTCCTCTCGCCTGCAACAGCTGTCCATATTCAAGCTGTGCCTGTGGGTACTGCTGCCCGGCAGCCTTCAGCAGCAGCGCTTCAGCTGTTGCGCTGTCCTGTGCGACCATGGTGCCGTTCAGGTAGCGGTGAGCCATCTCTACAAGTGCGCGCGGTTCATCAAGTTCAGCCGCCTTTGCGTAGTATTCATGTGCCAGGGCAATGTCCTGCTCTGTTCCCTGCCCGTTATCAAGCATCACAGCAAGATCGTACATAGCTCTTGTCTCGCCACGGCCCGCGGCCTCACCGAAGAACTTGCATGCCTGTACGTCGTTCTGTGCGAGTCCCGTTCCGTTCAGGTAACACAGGCCGATGTAGTAGATAGATGGCGCGTACCTGTACTGTACAAGCTCGGCAAACATTGTGATAGACTCCTTGTAGCGCTTCTGGTTGTAGTAGATGAGTGCCTTCTCATGGTGGTAGGCACATGCAGCCAATGTGGCTGAGTCCATTGGTGCCTCCTCCGCCTGTTGCTTTGCGCTTTCAACCTTCTTCTGCTGTCTTGTCCTCTCGGCATATCTTGTACGTGTTACCTCGTCATTGCTGAAGATGATGTCATTGTCACGTCCGGCAACATCGACTATGATGCTGTTGCAGTAGCTGCTGTTGTAGAACTCGATGACGGCCTCACCGTTCTCAATCTTTACTTCGGGTACCCATTGCAGTGTTCGTCGGTAGTCCATCTCCTGCGGCCTCATGCTGCCGTAGTCAGGCGAGTAGAACTTCTTGCCCTCGTTGTATCCCTGTACCGAAGTGTAGCGAATGGTGCTGCCCGGTGCTGCGAGTTCGGGAACCACTCCTTGGGCGTGCTCTTCCTCGGTGTAAGGTATAAGACACGCAACGTAGTTGGGGTTCATCGGATAGTTAATGTCTATATTCTGCTCGTTGTTGACACGGCTAATAAATGTACTTACATCGGGACAATCATCAAAGCCGTTACCGTCATATAGGTAACTCTGTGACAGGAATCCACGGTAGAACTTCTGTATGGGGACTTTATTGTCAAGCATGCCTGCGAGTGGTTGCCAATGTGTAGCCCTGTTCTCAAACTGCGAACGTGTGTTCCCATCGCTGCGTATGACGAACTCCTTAAAGTTTGTCATCTTGTCAGCATCGGGCAGTCCGTGCAGGTACTCCTTGTCGGGTACAGGTGTTTTCTCAGAGCTGTACTCCCCGAGTACCACCATTAGCTGTACCCAGTATGCCCAGTTGTAGTTGTGGCGGCGCATAGCACTGAGTACAACGTCATTGGCTGTGAGGGTGTAGTCGTATTTATGGTTCACAGGTATGTCTATAGCCTCCTTGCAATATCGTATATTGCCAACATAGCGTTCAAGAGTAAAGTACTTAGAATGTTTCACTAATGAAACGACTTCTCCATCCTCATCATTACCCATACAATAAAATTTATGGAGCTTTGATATGATTTCATTTAATTCCTCGAGTTCTCTTCTGTACAAATCTCCAGTCTTTTCATCTAAAATGAAATGGGTGTCATTGCTTATGAGATTCTCGCTCCTTAAAACGAGATATTTTTCCTTTGGACTCATATCACTGTTTACAATATCACTCATTACCGCCCTGTACCTGGTACTTTCCCCCTTCGCGTCGTAAAACACATCATCCTCATATGTGTTGAACATATTCAGGTATGTCACATCCTGCGCATACTCCCACTCATCAAGGTAGTTGAATCGCATCTCGCTGTGTGGCGGACGGCTGTTGATCTCATCCCTCTTCTTTGCAACGACCTCTACCGATGACAGCATGTACTCGAATGGGCTGAGCTCGACAATGCTGTCGCTCTCGCTCTTGCTCATGGGCTTGCCAAGATGGTTCTCCCAATAGTCATATAGCCTGAACCCTGGCGAGTAGTAGCGGTCAAGTGCGAACTGGTATGCAATGTTACCTGTCTGTCTCATTGCCGTAAGCGGTTTGAGCGATGCTACGCGTGTACCGTAGAAGTCATCGGTCATTAGGAGAAAGGAACCTGTACTGTCGGTACGGAACGATGTTGTCTGCACCTTGTTCCCGTCTGTCGCAAAGTCGAACCTTGTCAGCGTGTTCTTCTGCGGAACAAGTATTGCCTTACCATAATTGCCTATTTTCTTGTTCTTTGTCTTGAGGAAGAATTTTCCCTTGATGGTTATTCCACGCTCAATGGGCTGAATGTCGTTGATGGCAGTGCGTGTGAGCTTGCTCCAGTCGTATGATGTCCAGCCGTGAGTGAGCATGATAAGGTCGAGTTGCTTGTGGCGGTCTGCATTGTCAGGGTCGAAATACTGTGCAGCATCTGGAATGTAGCCCTTGAGCTCCGAACCCAACAGCATGTAAGTATAGAGATTGTGGCTGTACGATGTAGTCTGCTTGCCAATAGCATCGCTCACAGTAAGTGAGAGGTCGCTCTCTTCGGTTATTGGCTTGCCGTCATCCCGGCTTACCCTTACCGTTATCTTCTCATGAGGCTTGAGCGTAGCATTGTTCGGATGCAAGCCGTTGGCTGTCACGTTGAGCCTTACAGTCCTGTTGTCGCTTGCCTGCAATGTCTCATGGGTAACGAAGAAATGGCGTTCGGCAAGTGGCGTGATGCTGTCTTTGAATATTGTCGCGCGAATCACTCCCTCGCGAAGGCTGTCCTTTGCAAAAGTGAAGCTGTTGTTGCCCGTAGCGGTATCAAACTTTCTGTAGTAGCCCATTGTACCGCGATGTAGCAACACGAAACCCAGTTCTTTGGCATCGCTGAAATTGTTGCGTATATTCACTGTGATGTTCTTGCCGTCATCTTTCACATTCATGACAATACCCTCTTCCTCGGACTTTGGAAGATCGAACCTGTGCTTCTTCTGTTTGCCCTTGCTGTTGGTCATTGTTACCTCGGCACGGTATTTTGCCTTCTCTTTGGGCGTGAATACGAAAGAACCTTTTCCCATATGCTCTGGTGTTGTCTCAAGCAGCAGGGCATCGTTCTCATAGACTCTTATCTTCTCTTCGCTGAACAGGCCGTTCTCTCCTCGCAGTTCGTATGCCACGCGGCCCTCAATGCCAGTGACAAGGTTACCGCCCTCAGGGAAGAACTCAAGTGTAGCCTCGGGCAACTCGGCGCTTATCCATTTGCCGTTGTTGCTGAAGCCCCTACGGCGGTCGAGCATGTTCTTGAAATCCCAATTGTCGGCATTGACCTTGTCGAACACAGGGAACACACGGCTGAAGACTGCACTCTTGTCCCAGTTGAGCATGTAGCGGGTGTAGGCGCGTATCTCGTAGTAGCCCGAGAGCAAAAGTGGTTTCAACTCAAACTCGCCATGGCAGCTGCCCTCATCGTTCAACTTGTACTTCTTGGTCTCCACGACATACCCTTCAGGTGCTACAAGTTCCACGTACAGCACCTTGCTCAGGGTGCTTGGGCGGTTGTCGGTACCGAATGAGACGTACGCCTTGAACCACATTGTCTCGCCAAGGTAGTAGGCCGTGTTGTCAAAATGCAGGAATACACGTTCCTGTTGCATCACCTGACCCACCTGCATGGCACGGTAGGCGATGCTGTCAAGAAAGTTCTGTGCGCTGGATGAGACTGCGCAGAACAACACAACCAAGAGTGTTGCAACGAATTTCATTGATTCAAGTCTGGCAAATTAAGAATCAGGATATAATCAGAAGCCATACCCCAGATATATTGGAGCCTTTTCGTCATTACCTGTAAAAAGGTAACTGTTTGCAAGTATAAACTCAAGGTCATAGCTTGAAAGGTGGTTACTGCACCTGTTACAGACCTCTTACTTTATATATATCTTGTTTATTTCACCTTTGAGATTAGTAAAAATATATTCAACTGCGGCTCTGTGTCTTTCTATCGCATCTTTTGCCACAAAGATTGTATCGTCCCAGTCAAGGCCTAACCTGCTATGCAGCTCCTTTATAGCCCTTTCAATATCAGCAAAACC
>JAFZFM010000221.1 GCA_017555865.1 Bacteroidaceae bacterium | reverse complement strand
GGGCTCTGCAAACACTTTGCAGAGCCCGGTTACGATTATGATGTTGTTTATTTTATACCTGCTGCGATACAACAGCACCAACCTCGGCAGCACGCTGCAACGCGTTGTGTATATCGCTGCATACATTCTGCTCACCAACAAGGTTCACAATGCCGGCCTTCTTAAGCGACTTCGCCACATTGTCGTGTACACCCGAGAGAATGACAACACGTCCCTCCTTTTGCGAAGCGTTTATGAAAATCTCAAGATTGTGCAAACCAGTTGCGTCTATGAATGTTACCTTGCGCATGCGCACCACGCGTATGGGCATAGCGTCGGTGTTGCGTGTCAGTTCATCGAATTTGTTGGCAATACCAAAGAAGAATGGGCCCTCAATCTCAAACACCTCGGTGTTGGCAGGGATGGTAAGTATCTCATCCTTCTCACCGTCGTGGTGTACCTCCATCTCGTCGCGTATAACCGAGATGTGCGCACTCTCCATGGCACGTTTCATAAACAGCATTATAGCCATTACCAAACCAACCTCAATGGCAAGTGTAAGGTCAAAGAATACAGTGAGCAACAATGTCACGAAAAGCACGCTTGTACCCGATACCGAGCTCTTGCACATCGATAGGATAGTTCTCCAACCGCTCATGTTGTACGATACCATTACAAGTACACCGGCAAGACATGGCATTGGAATGAGCTTCACAAGGCCGCCAAGGAACAAAAGAACAAGCAACAGTACAAGTGTATGCACAATACCGGCAACCGGAGTCTTACCACCATTGTTTATGTTCGCCATGGTACGCGCAATAGCACCTGTTGCAGGAATACCGCCAAAGAACGGAACTGCAATGTTCGCAATACCCTGACCAATAAGCTCTGTATTCGAATTGTGACGGTCACCAATTACACCGTCGGCAACCATTGCCGATAGCAGTGATTCAATTGCACCCAACATTGCTATTGTAAATGCAACCGGTGCAAGGTTCTGTATTGTTGCAAACAGAGTCTCACCCTCGGGTAGTGAAGGTACGGTAGGTGTAGGGAGACCCTCGGGCAAAGTATAAAGGTCACCGATAGTCTTTATTGAAGTGACGCCACCAAACTCCTTAAGCAAATATGCCGCAATGGTCATTACCACAATGGCAAGCAACGAGCCGGGAACTTTTTTCGAGAATTTGGGTGTTGAAGCAATAAGTACAACGCTCAATATACCCATTCCTGCACTCCACCAGTCAATGTTACCCATGCTCTTTATGTAAAGAATCCACTTGTCAATGAAGTTTGCAGGCACGTCGGTAAGTCCAAGGCCAAACAGGTCATTGATTTGTGTCGAGAAGATTGTAATGGCAATACCACCGGTGAAACCAATGATAATGGGGTAGGGCATGAACTTTATTATAGTTCCCAAACGGCACAAACCCATTACAACAAGTATTATACCCGCCATTATGGTAGCGATGGCAAGTCCGCCAAGTCCAAACTGCTGTATAACACCATAGATAATGACAATAAATGCTCCGGTAGGTCCGCCAATCTGCACCTTTGAACCACCGAACATAGAAATAAGCACGCCGGCAATAACGGCTGTCATCAAACCCTCGGCAGGGCCCACGCCGCTTGCAATACCAAAGGCAATGGCAAGTGGAATTGCCACAATACCAACAATGATGCCGGCCATAACATCTGCAGCAAATTTATCGCGCGAATAACTCTTCATCGCGTCGAAGAATTTGGGATGAAAATCAATCATTTTTTTTGCGTTCATCTTTATATATAATTTAGTTTCTCCGTGTTTTTCGGTGGGCTTGGTGCCCTTTGTGTTTTCGGTGTGCAAAATTACAAAAAAATGGTTAAATAATATTCAGTAATACGGCGGAAAGTTTAAGGCAATACGCTAACATGTCAAGCAACGGTGAAAACTGCAAAAAAGAACTTTTTTTACCCATTTTTCAACGCAGCGGAAAATTTTTTCAACGTACGGGAAAGTTTTCAACGTACGGGAAAACGATTTCATCATACGGGAAAACGATTTCAACGTACGGGAAAGAGTCTTATTTGTAAAATGCTTTTCTTTGCAACTGTTCAAGTGCAAGTAAATGGATAGAAAAATATAAATATATCTTATAATGAAAAAGGAATATATAAAACCAACAAGTGAAGAGCTTCAGGTTCATACCTTGCAAATGCTCGCAGGCTCAATTACAGGTTATGCTCCAGATAGCGATGACTCAGAATTCGGTGCTCCGTTGCGGCGCCGTGGACAATGGGGAAATTTATGGAACGAGTGAAACGAGTGACATAAATTTCACTATCGCGAGTTTTGCAGCAATGGTCGCTCGCAGTGTGGAGTAGTCACACCCGAGCGGGTTGCGATAAGCAAAACGAGACAATGGGGATTATCAAAAACGAGTGACATAAATTTCACTATCGACAATACGAGCAGTGATAGGTCACGCGAAGCCATACCCCCTCCAAGGCTTTGCCTCTCGTCCCCCTAAAAGAGGGACAATTAAAAGTTTTCGTTCAATAATGATAACAAAAAATTAAATATAGTATATGAAAAGAATAACACAGAATCAGCGGAGCAATTTACTCTCTTTGCTCTTTGCTCTTTCATCTGTTCTCTTGTTTTCTTGCGAACAAGATAACATCACGCCTGATATGCCTGATACACCAGAGCAACCAACCACGGGCTACCGCCTCACCTTTGACGGCGGTGTGGGCGTTGAGAATCAGACTCGTGCCCATTGGTCTGACCTACAAGGAAGTGGCAACTTGATATTCAATTGGGACTATAATTCCGATGAAGAGACAACCAATGAGATG
>JAFZFM010000220.1 GCA_017555865.1 Bacteroidaceae bacterium | reverse complement strand
CTCCGGTGTACCGGTTGTCCCGCCAGGGGCACCGCCGGGTATCCGCGTCGGGACGGGATAAGCGCTGAAAGCATCTAAGTGCGAAGCCCACCACAAGATTAGATTTCCTCATAAGGGTCGTCGTAGACCACGACGTTGATAGGCTGCAGATGCAAGCATGGTAACATGTTCAGTCGAGCAGTACTAATTGCCCGAAAGTTTTTCTTGCGCGCAAGACTAAAAGTTCTTGCTTGCGCCATCAGCATTGAGCGATACATCCAGGCAATACTTGTTTCATAAGTAATGAGTATGTGAATAGTTTGCTTGATTAATAAATTCACTTTTATCTGTGTGACAATGTGAAAGATCGGTCCCTTATTAAGGCGATTGATAGCGTTGGGGTTCCACCTCTTCCCATCCCGAACAGAGAAGTTAAGCCCAACAGCGCCGATGGTACTGCAAAGATTTGTGGGAGAGTAGGTCATCGCCACTTTTATAGAGAAGAGCTTTAGTTAATCGCTAAGACTCTTCTTTTTTTTGTTATGCTGTTAATCCCCCTCATCAATTAGGGCCGATGGTACTGCAAAGATTTGTGGGAGAGTAGGTCATCGCCACTTTTATAGTAAAGAGCTTTAGTTAACGCTAAGGCTCTTTTTTGTTTGTATAAGCTCTTTAAGGTCCTTGTACTTTAAGGACCTTAGAGTCCCAATCGACTTTAAAACCCTTTAGAATTATAAAGAATTTAATCATTGATTAATGCTTCTTGGAATTATTTTTTTATCTGCGAGGGATTCATTAATTTTGTAAGAAATTTTATAAGAGCTAAGATGAAACAATTTAAAGCTATAATTATCGCAGCATTGTTGCTGTTTACCGTGTTCCCTGCAGCTGCGCAGAACCTCAAACAGGCTCCTGCATTCCGATCGGGTGAGACATTGAAATGTAATTTCTATTTCAACTGGAAATTTGTGTGGATTGGTGCGGGTGGTGCGTCACTTGTTGTGCGCGATACTGTCTTTAACGGACAAAAGGCGCAATACATGAAAATGCTCAGTTCTACCAATAGCCGTGCCGATATGTTCTTTCGTATGCGCGATACTTTGATGACTATCTTTACTCCCGACTTCCGCCCTCTCTATTACCGCAAGGCGTCGGCCGAAGGAAAGCATTTTTATCTCAATCAGGTGTGGTACGATTACTCCGACAGTACAAAGCTTAAGGTTTCTCAGTACTTTCGTCGTAATAGTGAAAAACCTACATATAAAGAGGAGTATGTTACAAATCAGGTATATGACATGATGAGCCTTTTGGCCTATGCGCGTACACTTGATTTCTCAACTCTAAAGAAAGGGCAGCGCATAACATATCCTGTTGCAACAGGTAAGCGTATAGAACCTCAGCACCTTGTCTACCGTGGAAAAAAACGTGTCGAGGGTGACGATGGAAAGGAGTATAACTGTTTGTCTGTTTCGCTCATAACCAACAAGAACGGCAAAGAGCGTGAGATTATAAACTTTTATATAACCGACGACGCTAATCATTTGCCTGTTTTGCTTGATCTAGTTCTTAACTTTGGTTCGGCCAAGGCAAAGCTATCGAAAAAGAGCGGTCTTTTGTATCCGGTAAAGGCTGTTGTTAAGTAACAGTTCACAGCGAGCTACTAATAAAATAGTAGCTCGTTTTTTTTATAGTGTTAATATAGATGTTGATCGACAGCCTCATGTTCATTCTGAACGAACCAACGGTCGACGCCCGTAGGGACTAAAGTCAATGAATCTATGAAGAGGACAGAGCAATTTTTCCAACCACCAACCAAAGCTCTCCCACTTTCCAAAGGGGAGTGTCCGAAGGACGAAGGGGGTAAAACAGGCTCACCTGCAAACTCTGGGGGGGGCTATGCAAAAAGTTTGGTTAATCTATAAAGGAAGAACTTCAAATCCGTAACACCTCTTAACTGTGCTCTAAATGCTTTAATCTTTGCATTGAAACTTTCTGCAAAAGCGTTAGTTGAGCGGTTGACAAAATAATTCAGTATCTCGTCATAATGTTCATATATTGTTCCAGCAATGGTATTGAACGATACGAACCCACTATTGTCAACTTTGTTATACCATCTGGCCAGCGAAAGCCTTGCTTCATCTTTATTCAATCGGCGGGAGAAAATCATCCTTAACGAATGAGACAGCGAGTAGGCTTCTTTTAAATCCGGATATTGCGCAAACAAAAGGTTTGCTCTTTCCTTCTGTGACTTGCTCCACTTTTCAGGCGATTTGAACAGAAGGTATCTGCTGCGAGCAAGCAGTTGTTTCTTGGTATCGCCGTTTGGAAAAACGAACGGATGATATTCCCTACCAAGCCATTTGGCGTCTTCGCGCAAATCAGTCTCTTCCTGTATCGCATCCCAACGGTGCTTGATACGCAGCTCCTGTACAGCTTCACAGGCCTCCTTCTGTATGTGGAAACGGTCTATTACTTTTATTGCCGAAGGAAAACAGCGCGTTACAATGCGGTTCATACTGCCCGACATATCGAGAGTTACCTCCTTGACAAGTCTTCGGTGCAGTTCGGGGATTCTGTTGATTACGTCTATTATATCATCGGACCTAACGCCCTCTACCATTGCGACGAGCGTCCCATTCTTGCCACGAGCATCGGGATTTGAGATTATTGTGTATAGCTCGCCGTTACTCATAGCCGTCTCGTCAATACAGAGCCTGGGACCGATATTCTTTGGAAAGAGCAGCCATTTGTCGGCGTGTTCCTTGGCACTCCAGGTCGCATAGTCGCTCAAGTGCAGTTTGTAGCTACGCTCAATCTCATCACCGCTTATATGGCAGAAAGCCTCAAGCGAACGGGCCGATCGGGGATATGTCTCCAGGTATCGCTTTTAAAAAAGCCGCAAACTCCTTGGAGTAGCGGGTGCCTTTGTATACGGTATCATAGCTGTTGGTGAAGTATTCTCCTATTGTGTGGTCATACCATTTGCGACGGCGGACTCTAAAGTTCACACGTTTGTCACGCAGAGGAAAATCACGGACAACTACAGCGTCAAGGAAACCTTTGGATTCCACCCTGTGCTCTTCGCGTTCTTCGGGGATGTTATCAAACTCATCAAGTGATATCTCGACATCACTTTCATTGCTGACAATGCTTGTTATCTTGAAGTTCTCCACAAAGCCCGAGGGGAGTATCAGACGGGCAAGTTCAATAAGTATCTTTTCGTCTTGCATATTATTGTATTTTCAATGACGCGAAGATAATATTTTTATAACATCCCCCCAACTTTGAAGGTGAGCCGTAAAACAGAGAACAGAGCAAAGAGCAAAGAGAATTGATAAATTTATATTGTTCTGCTGTTTTGTCTTTAAACTGTTGTTGGATATTCTTTTAGTAGTGTTTATTTATTGTTCTTTTGGGGCCCAAAAGAACGAAAAGGCCCGGCACACGGGAAAAATCGTCTCAAGCACCCTTTTGTTTGTGCCGCGTAGCGAGCACTCAGCCGGATACTTGATTGCCACTCCAGGTTTCCGTATGTTTTCAGGGTGCTGCGGAACTCGTTCCGCTCGGCTATATAGGAAAAATTATACCCTCGCTTCACTCAGACATCCTCGCACAATGGCCCGAAAACAAACGACCTTGCGTTGGATTTTTAACGGTGCCGGTGGTTTTTGAGTTACCTTTGTACGTGACAATGCGCATCAACGTACAACCCTATGATTAGTTACCATCAGCAGGAGTAACTTCAAATAAAAACCGGCACTGTGTGAGGTACAGTTGTTGTTAGCGAGAAACGAGGAGCCAGAACGGGGAATGTTTGAGCGGTGGTTATTGGCGTTGCTGTTATTGCATGAGGAGCGAGTTACCCCGTTCCCGAATTTTGAGCGTTAATACAACACTTGCAGCAAAAGGTCAAGCGCAGCACTTTCTCCCCTCCGTCGGCAAGCCGACACCTCCCCTCAAAGAGGGCGAGGAGCTATTTCCAAAACCGTAAATCAAACTCTCCCACTTTCCAAGGGGGAGTGCCTGAAAGGCGAAGGGGTTAAAAATAGAGAACAGAGCAAAGAGCAAAGAGAGAAAGCTGCGTGTAAGTGAGCAAGAACCAAACTTGTTTGGGTTTTTACAGCGAGCGTGAGCAGGTTCAAGCACACGTAGTGTGATTAAAGAGTAATGATGTTTTTTTGTTCCCTCTCTTTGGGGGAGGGCCGGGATGAGGCTGGTTTTGGTGACGTTAGGTATGTCAATTATCCCTCTGCGTGGGTATATTTTTATGTTTTTATGAAAAAAAGTTGCGAAAAAGTTGTAGGGAATAAAAACTGTCTTTATATTTGCAATGATTACAGAAATGAAATCAAGAAAACAACAAAATAATACGATTGATGTATGGTAAGTAGAGCGGAATTAAAAGAGGAATTAATAAGGGCTGGTATACGTCCGTCGGTGCAGCGACTGGCAATTTTTGAATATGTGCGCCAGAGTTGTCAGCACCCGACAGCCGAGGTGGTGTATGAGGCGTTGCGCGATGAGCTTGGTTCGTTGTCATTGACTACGGTTTATAATACCTTGAAGCTGTTTGTGGACGCAGGACTGATAATGATGCTTACAATTGACGATACGTTCCGTTGCTTCGATGGCAATTGCTGCTCGCACGCTCACTTCTTGTGCAACAGTTGTGGTAAAATCTATGATTTTGAACTCAAGAGGAATTACGTGGATATTGTTGAGGGGTTGGATGGTTTTGAGGTTACCGACGCTCAGTTGTATTTGAAGGGTGTTTGCCCAAAGTGTAGTAAAAAATGATCTAAAAAAGAATTAAACAATAACAATTAAAAAATATAAGACTATGAAAAAGTATATTTGTTCAGTTTGCGGTTACATACATGAAGGTGAAATGGCTCCCGAGCGTTGCCCAATGTGTAAGGTTCCAAGTGAGAAGTTCAACGAGTTGCAGGAGGGTCCTATCCAGTTTGTACAGGAGCACGTTATTGGCGTGGCAAAGGGTTGCGACGATGAGATGATAAAGGACTTGAACAACCACTTCATTGGTGAGTGTACCGAGGTTGGTATGTACCTTGCAATGAGCCGTCAGGCCGACCGTGAGGGTTATCCCGAGATTGCCGAGGCTTTCAAGCGTTACGCATGGGAGGAGGCCGAGCATGCAGCCAAGTTTGCCGAGCTTTTGGGCGACTGCGTGTGGGATACAAAGACAAACCTTGACAAGCGTATGAATGCCGAGGCCGAGGCCAACAGCGACAAGTACCGCATTGCAAAGCGTGCCAAGGAGTTGAACCTCGACGCTATCCACGACACAGTACACGAGATGGCAAAGGACGAGGCTCGTCATGGTAAGGGCTTCGAGGGCTTGTACAACAGATATTTCAAATAAAAGACTTCCAACAAATACAAAACAACCAAGAGACTACTTTAGAACCATAAAATTGATGTTTAGTTAAGTAAATAGTGTTTTTAAAAGGGGCGTGCCGGGTGTAGTGATACACTCGGCACGCGATTTTATTTTTTGTGATATTGCTATTTTCTTCTTGTCTTATTTCATGAATACGAAATAGACTGCAAGTGCAAGGAACAGCATTGCTACAAGATGATTCCAGCCTAAGTCTCCCTCTTTGAACAATAATGAAGCCAATATTCCGAATACTACGCAGGAAATTACCTCCTGTATTACCTTGAGTTGTACAAGCGAGAATGGTCCTCCGTTCACATCGGAGCCTATGCGGTTGGCCGGTATCAGGAACGAGTACTCAAGCAGGGCAACGCACCAGCTTATAAGTACGATGAGTACAACCGATGTGTTCTCTGTTATTGTTCCTTTCTTCTGCAGCTGGAGGTTTCCGTACCAGGCGAGTGTCATAAAACAGTTGGATATCACCAACAATACGATTGTTAGGAATGCTTTTGCCATTGTTGTAAAATTTTACTATATTATTCTTTTGTTTTTGTCTGTGGGTATTGCGGCTGTTTGAGGTTTGTTTTCCCAACTTTTGTAGCTCAGGTGTTCTTTTCTACTTTTGGCGGCAACAGCGATGGCTGTATGTTGCTCATAGCTCCCCAAATGTTGTATCTGGCTTCGGGGTTGAGGCTTTCGAGCTCGTTGAGAAGCCTTTTCATTGCACTGCGGTTCGAAGCGTTTTCGTATGGGCAGTTCTTTTCCTGTGGCAGGAAGTTGCACTCTATGGCATACTCCTCGACATTCTTTTCGTTTACAAGACATAGCGGACGTATCACTGTGATGGGGAATTTCTCCATCTTCATTACCGGTGGCATTGCGCTGAAGGTTCCCTGGAATGTTATGTTCATTAACATTGTCTCTATGAAGTCGTCCATGTTGTGTCCCAAAGCAATCTTGTTGCACCCAATCTGCTGGGCAAGTGTGAAAAGTGCTTTCCTGCGGTTCCACGAACATAGGAAACAAGGCGATTTGCGCGTGTCGGTACTAGCGTCGAAACCACTCTCCAGAATATATAGTTCAACCCCTAAACCCGAACAGAATTCCTTTAGGAAATTGATATCTGCCTTGTATGGAATATTTACCATTGTGACATGTGCTGCCACAATGCTTATTCTGGGCTTTATTATGCGGCTTCGCTCGGCCATCAACTGCAAAAGTGTAAGTGAGTCTTTTCCGCCCGACAGTGCGACCAGAATCCTGTCGTCATCGTGCAGCATTGAATAGTTGCGTGTGGCGCGGTTGAATTGCCTTTGTATCTGCTTGTACAGTTTCTGTTGTGGGGTGAATTTTGCCATTTTGCAATTCCTGTTATTTTTATGGCGCGAAGTTAATCAAAATAGACGTTCTGCGTTCTCTTTCCCAAATGCTTTTTGGCAAAATTTATGATAAAAGGCGGTGTGGAGGCTGCTTTTTTCTTAATTTATATAAAAAAGAACCGTTTGTAGGTACCGATTCAGAATCTTATTCCTATATTTGCGTTAAAGCGAGAAACCATTTTGCGCTTTGTTGCAATGTATAAACGATAAAATGACGCTATGAGATATTTGTTGAATCTATTTATAATTCTTGTCCTTTTTGCCATTCCTGCAACCGGACAGAACAAGAATACGGCCCGCAAACTCTTCAACGAAGGACGTTATGCCGAGGCCAAGCCCATGTTCGAGAAACTACTCAAGTCCAATCCCAAGAACAGCGAGTACAGCTATTGGTATGCAGTGTGTTGTTACGAGACCGGAGACAGTGTGGAGATAAAACCTTTGCTGGAATTTGCCGCATCGCGCAACGTTGTCAATGCCTACCGCTATCTGGGCGACTATCATTACGACAGGAATGAATATCCTGCAGCTGTCGACTGGTACAGCGAGTTCATCGATGAGACTAACAGCGACTCCCTGCGTCAGGTCTACCAGAAGAAGTATACCGCAGTGTCAAAGCTCAATCGCATGGTGATGAATTGTGAGAAGATATGCTTTGTGGACAGTTTTGTGGTCGACAAGAAAGATTTCCTTTCGGCATACCGCATGGGTTCCGAGGGCGGTTATATAACAACAAACGCACGTTTCTTCGACGATGAGGGCCTGCCGGGCTATCTCAACTGTTCGGAGCGCGGATTGGATATCTATTTTTCCGACTTTGACGAGGATAACGACTCGTTGATGAAGCTTTACCACAACTCTAAGATTGCCGATGAGTGGGGCAGAGCAACAATGCTCAAGGGGTTCGATACAAAGGGCAACGACAACTACCCCTTTATGCTTTCCGATGGTGTTACCCTTTATTTCGCCAGTGACGGCGAAGGTTCTATTGGCGGTTACGACCTGTTTGTTACACGCCTTGATATAGAGACCGGACGTTTCCTGCGCCCCGATCACCTTGCCATGCCGTTCAACTCGGTTGCCAACGACTATATGCTTGCCATTAATGAGGTTGCCAACCTGGGATGGTTTGCTACAGACCGCAACCAGCCCGAGGGGCTTGTTTGTGTATACGTGTTCATTCCAAGCCCCGACAAAGAGTGCTACGATACCGACGATTTCGGCAAGCTATTCAGCTATGCACAGATCTCTTCCATTGCTGCCACACAAACCGATGGCGAGGCTTTGCGCAAGGCGCGTCAGCAGCTTACAATCCTGCACTACGAGCAGAACGCCGGCACACGAAAGGGTGATTTCCTTTTTGTCGTCGACGACAGGCTCGACTATAAGTCGTTGAGCGATTTCAAGAGTGAGAAGGCGCGCGCTCTCTTTGTCGAGTGGCAAAAGAAGGAGGCTCAGCTGCGGCAGGATGTGACTTTGCTCGAACAGAAACGCGACGAGTATTCGTCGGCCAATGCCGGCATGAAAAACAGCATGCGCAACACAATCCTTACCCTCGAACGCAAGATTGAGAGCGAGCAGCAGGAACTTGAGCGCATGGAGTACGAGGTGCGTCGTCTGGAGCACGATGCTGTTTACAATAAATGATCCGTACCACCCGTTGGTGGTTGTGTTACAATAAAATTTATTATTTATGGAATTTGGAATAACTGCTTTGATAGTGCTTCTGGCAACAGTGTTGCTGGTAGTGGAGATACTGTTTATACCTGGTGTGGGAGTTTCTGGAATAGCCGGTGTCTTGGCAATGATGGGAGCCGTTGTATACGCCTTCTTTGCAATAGGCAACCTTGCCGGCTGGGTTACACTCATTCTTGTTGGAATGATATGTATCTCGCTGTTCCTGTGGGCGCTCTATGGCAAGTCGCTCGACAATGTCGCCCTTAAAAAGAATATTGACTCTACAGTGCTCGATGTAGATATGAGCCGCTTTTCGGTAGGTGACCGTGGTGTTGCCCGCACAAGACTTGCGCTCATTGGCGAGGCCGAGATAAACGGCATTATTGTAGAGGTGAAGTCGGAGGCCGGCTTCATTAAGGAGGGACAGGCGATTGAGATTGCACGCATATCCGGCGACTCGCTCTTTGTAAAAGCGATGAACTGATGTGTGGCGTTCGCCATCGCTGTTTTTTTAAAATGACTAACCATATAAAAAACATATATTATGGAACTTGAGAATTTGTATCTTATTGGTGGAGTTGTTGTTGGAGCAATAGTTGTGCTTTCAATATTCTTCCACTATGTACCGTTTGTACTTTGGCTGTCGGCCAAGGTTTCGGGTGTGAAAATATCCTTGTTGCAGCTCTTCCTCATGCGTATCAGGAATGTGCCACCTTCTGCAATAGTACAGGCAATGATCGAGGCCCACAAGGCAGGCCTTGAGAATATCACACGCGACAGCCTCGAGGCGCACTACCTTGCAGGCGGACGTGTAGAGAAGGTTGTTCATGCACTAGTATCGGCTTCAAAGGCCAATATCGACCTTACATTCCAGATGGCAACAGCCATTGACCTTGCCGGCCGCGACGTGTTCGAGGCTGTGCAGATGTCGGTAAACCCCAAGGTTATCGATACACCACATGTTACAGCTGTGGCAAAGGATGGTATCCAGCTCATCGCCATTGCCCGTGTTACAGTGCGTGCCAACATCAAGCGCCTTGTAGGTGGTGCCGGTGAGGATACCGTGCTTGCCCGTGTAGGCGAGGGTATAGTATCGTCAATTGGTTCGGCCGAGAGCCATAAGGCAGTACTTGAGAACCCCGATTCAATCTCCAAACTTGTATTGAAGAAAGGACTCGACGCCGGTACAGCATTCGAGATACTCTCAATTGACATTGCCGATATCGACATAGGTAAGAATATTGGTGCTGCGTTGCAGATTGACCAGGCTAATGCCGACAAGAATATTGCCCAGGCCAAGGCCGAGGAGCGCCGTGCAATGGCGGTTGCCCTTGAACAAGAGAACAAGGCCCGTGCCCAGGAGGCCCGCGCCCACGTTATTGAAGCCGAGGCCGAAGTGCCAAAGGCTATGGCCGAGGCTTTCCGCAATGGCAATCTTGGTATCATGGACTATTACAGAATGAAGAACATACAGGCCGACACTGCAATGCGTGACAACATTGCAAAGGACTGATTGGTTTGATTAACACCTATACTGTTTAACTTAAAAGCAAGTTTTTTAGTTATGAAACGTTATTTTGCTCCATCGGAATTGCTTATTGAATCCAACGGTGCAATATACCATTTGGGAGTCAAACCCGAACAGTTGGCCGATAAGATAATATTGGTAGGTGACCCTGGTCGTGTGCCCATGGTGGCTTCCTACTTCAGTGAACAGGAGTGCGACATACAGCATCGCGAGTTCCGCACCATCACAGGAACCTACAAGGGCAAGCGCATAACCGTGTTGTCGACAGGTATCGGTTGCGACAATGTTGATATTGTCGTTAACGAGATAGACGCACTTGCGAACATCGACTTCTCAACCCGTTACGAGAAGGAT